>JBDLRR010000194.1:0-4652 GCA_039799985.1 Pseudomonadota bacterium
GACTGCGACGCTGGAGCCGACTGAATACCACTCAAGGGTGTCAGGCTACCTTTTGTAGGCGGAATGTCTATAACCCAAATAACCTGGTCACCGTCGATCTCCTGCGCGACTCCCAGTGCCATGACAAGGGATGAATCCTCTCCCAAATTCTGTTGCGAGATTATTGGCGAATCCAAGCTCGGGGGCGAATTTGGAACGATCAAATTTGAACTTTTGACAACAGATGACTTCAGCCCATATTCGCCAACAGCATGAACTTCACACCACACTTGCGTATCTGCGGGAAGACCAGCATTGATAAAGGAGTTGGACTTTCCGGCATCTGAGAGTGCTACAACCGAACTTGAACCCGGAGGATTTGAGTAGAATTTGAACTCGAGCGGTTCTGAATTGGCGGCGTTACTTGCACACACAACTGCCGAATTTGGATAGAAACCGGCCAGGGGCGCCGGGAGCGATGGAATTGTGGGTGGAGAGGGCCGGGTGATGATTTTGCTGAATTCGTCTGAACATAGCTTTTCGAACTTGTTGTTGCAGACACGAACTGCATAATTGTCACCGTCTGGAAAGTCGGATCCGGGCACATAAACGGGTGGATTCTGGTTGAGATCCAGTACACCAAATTTTGGCGACTTGCTCGCTTTGAATGACCATTTGCTCAAATCACCTGAAAATTTTGCTGACGAAGGATCAATCGTCGGAATTTCGTCCGGAACATCGAAAGCAATCGCGCTGGCAACAGTGCTTGAAATTGTGCCGGAAGCCACTGATGCAATTTGATTGCTCCACTGTTCGATGCTCTCTTTCGCTTCATTCTCCAAAATCAAATTTTGCTTGAGTGCTTTATCGAGAGTGCTTCCAAGAGTAAACGCAGACACTGCAACCTCGGCCAGCGTTTTGTTGATTGTGGTCGAATTTGCCGGGCTCTCCGTCTGAACCTTGTTCGTTACGGTGAGAGCATTTTGCAGAACCGTGTTGAAAAGAGGCTTATCCATCTGAACCGCGGCGGCTTCAATCTTCTTCGAGATGCTTCTTTGCTCTGGGGTGAAGTCTCTCACCTTGCCGAGTTTTACGCCGATTCCGAGAAGAGCTCTTGAAAAGAACTCCAATGAACTTTCGAGTCGTTTAAGATCAGAATCAGGTCGTTCGGAGAACGCCTGATATTGAAAAAGATTCAGTGCTGACTGTGAATCAATCTGCGAAAGCCTCTCCATCATGCCTGACTGGTAGAAAGAGCCAACCATACGGAGATTTCGGAGTGATCTCCAAAAACGGTCTCCATCACCACGTACAATTTCCAGCCTTTCTGCGTGCCGAAGTGCAAGCAGGGCGATTTTGACCTTATCGCTGAAAGTATTGTCTGTTTGATAAATATCGTTGAGAAGAAGATCATACTCAGCCAGCTCGCTTCCGGACAAACTCGAAAAAATCTTCGCGTGAAGCGTCTTGAATTCACGGCTTTCAGACGAAAACAATTTTGAGACTTCGTATGACTTGAAGAGGCTGACGTCGGCCTTTCGTTCCTCGATCTGTGAGGGCAACATCGAGCACGAATTCAATGAGAAAAAAACAAACGATACGAGAGCCGGCTTCATGAAACGAGCCAGAGTCGAAATAAATCCTATCCTTGGAGCTCGCAAGTGTTCCATTCGTCGAGCTTTCCTGCGGATATCTCTCCAGCAATGACTTTTGAATCAGTCCACATGACGAACCCTAAGTCAGGAATCCAACAACACACTTCATCAAATCTCGAGAGCGTGTGATAAATTCCAATAAGATGGAGAGCTTCCAGAATGTATTTCGGAAATTTTGGCTCCCGGCTTAGCAAAGTGATGTCAAAATCAAATAGGCTATTTATTCCAGCTGCTTGCACAGCAATTGCCGCGGCATTTCTGAACAATCATCGTCAATTAGCTCTGGCAGACCTTAAGCCAGAGGCGGAAAATGACACACCAATTATCCCCATTGAAGTTCCTCATTCCACCTTCAGTTCCTCCATCCAGATCAGCGTGGAACTGGACGAGGAGCTGTTTGGACCCGAGGTATGTGAAGTTTTTCGGGATGTGCTCGATGGCACGAGGGCTCCTTGGGGACTGCATCTGGGGCAAATGGGACAATGTCGAGCCGCGTCAGACAAAACCATCGCAGCGCGAAACTTTAATGATTGGAAAATCGTTGTCAGTTCTGGCGAAGAAAAATTCTATGCATCTTTGTGCCGACCATCCAATCTTTCAGTGATTGGAGCGCAATACTGCTACGGAAACTTCTCAATTGCTTCTGATGTGTCGATCATAGAAAAACTGAAAAATCCAAATTTCGTTTCTCTCGCGGTTGGATCTCTGTTTGAATCAGCTCCGATCGTTGCCTTTGACAATCCAGTCAAGCCTCCAGGTTTGCCCGACGCCCGATTTCCGCCATCAATCAAGCAACCACCCTCACTCAGGCCAGTATCATTCGAATATATTCAGGGAGGAACTCAATACCGACTCACTCAAAGACGATTGGCTGCACCTGAGGTTGCCGAAAAAGACGCCAAGGTTGGCACGTTTTGGGCTCGGCTGCCCCGTATGCAAGCAAGACGAACTTCATTTGAAGACGCGTTGTCGGAACACTTGAGACGCAAAGAAGATCAGGCCGTCGTTGAACCTGTTGTCATCGAACCTGTTGTCATCGAGCCTGTGGTCGCCACACCGGTTGTCGCCGCGCCTGTGATCGCCGCGCCTGTGGTCGCCGCGCCTGTGGTCGCCGCGCCTGTGGTCGCTGCGCCTGTGGTCGCCGAGAAGACTCCTGAAAATCCAACCATTGGCGAGACCGAGGTTATCCCTGGGGCCATTCGTCCCGCAGCAGGGCATGGCTTGTTTTTGGATGTTGAGCTTGATCGCGCTTTCTTCAGCGATGAGGCATGCAAGGCCATTGAAAAAAGTCTGACCGGAGTTGATGGTCCTTGGGGATTGAAACTGGGTACTGTCACATCGTGCAACGAAGTACTGGATGATCCAAGACCCGCAGAGAGTATGCTGCATTGGAACGTTGTTTTTCGAAGGTCGAGTGACGCAGACACTTTTTCGCTGTGTCGTCCACTCGGGATTCAAAAGGCAGGCGCGACGAATTGTTTTGGACAATTCCGTGTCGAAAAGTCCCCGGACATTGCGTCTGCATTGAAAGATTCAGATTTTGTAAATTTGGTTGCCGCTGCACTCATGGAATCGTCAGTCATCACTGCCTACTCCAAAAACTTCGGAGAGCGCGGAGTGCGCGATCTTCGGCTGCCATTGGAATTGCAATCACCCCCGACAATTTACCCGGTTGAATTCTTTTGCAAAAAGTCTGGTGTCACATGTGATCTTTCAGTCTTGAGATCCATGGTTGGTCGCGATGGCTTTTTTCTAGCCCGAACAAAACACAACAAGCCTCGAAAAGTGACTTTTCAAAAAGAGATCTCTTCGGCCTTGGCTTCTTTTGCAAAGGGTGCTGCGAAGAGTGCACGCACGAGCCCTACCAACACAGATTCATCAAGCCCGTCGCCAAAGATTCCATCATTTTCGATTCAAAAATTGCTGACGCCTGAGGTTTTTCAAAATCTCACCGACAGGCCGACACACGGACTCGTCCCGTTCTCTGCTCCAGGTTCTGACGACTCATCTGTAACACCAGTACCAACAACAATACCAACACCAGTACCAACAACAATACCAACACCAGTTCCAACGCCAGTTCCAACACCAGTTCCAACGCCAGTTCCAACGCCAGTTCCAACACCAGTTCCAACACCAGTGCCAACACCAGTGCCAACACCAGTACCTTCCGCGGCAGTGCAGCGACCCTACGAAGCGAGACCCGCCGCTCCCTCACAACCATTGTCGGATGATGAACTTCGAGGGTTGCTGAGCTCGAAGTTAGTACTTCAAAGACTCAACGAGATGCAGGAACGAGATTATTCATTCCAGTTCCTTTTCGCCCCCGTCTCGAAAAAATATCGCGACAAACTGCCCAATCTTCTGAACATCGCTTTTGACGCACGCTTGGTTGGCAGCGAAAAAGCAAGATTTGGTGTTTGGGGCTCTTACACAAGATCAGAATACAACTACACATACATCGTCGACTACGTTCCCGATTCCGCAACTTCTGCAGCCGATGCACCGTCGAAAATTGCAACAGGCGTCCGCTCTGATCTTAGAATCAGCGGATCCTTCCAACATGCACTCGATACTCCAACAAGTCAGTACGCGTTTCTCGGAAAAATGGGCGTCGCAGTCTTCAACTCAAACTGGGACGTCGAGCGAGGAACCACAGTCAAGACACTTTCACAGCTTGATGGTCCAGCTTTCTTGGCATCGATTGGTGTTTCAAGATCCCCACGGCTGCCAAACAACGGTGCTATTGCTGAACTGGATGCAGATTATTTTCATGGAGCAAAAGTGAGCGGCAAATCCATCAACGCAACAACGGGCTGGCGATTCGTTTTCAACAAAGAGCACAAGTCCGAATCAACCGTCAGTTCTCTTCTTGACCTCATCGCGAGAATACAGTTGGGCAATTTCAGAGCTTCACACCCACTCGACGACCAGACAAATGATCTGAAGAACAACAACGCATCATTTGGTTTGAGAATTCAATTGCGCTGAAAAATGCCGCTCCGGAAATTTGCCCTT
>JBDLRR010000195.1:0-13790 GCA_039799985.1 Pseudomonadota bacterium
CCTTGGTACCCTGGAACTGTTGAACCTGACGCAGAAACTGTCAAATTGGTCGACCGCCGATGGAAAGAATATTTCCGCTGAACGCCCCTTCCCCTACGTCGCAGTTCTGACCCCCTGCAGAAATTGAACTCATCTCTTGTAAACAGATCGGTCATCCTCGAGCGGGAGGCGTCGCGCTCATGAAGCCGAATTCGCTCGAGGCAGAATATGTCTCGCTTGGTGCTTTGCTGAAAGCACGGGTGAACGAATTGAAGGCGAAATCCACGTTTTTCGGTGGGTTTTGGGAGCGATGGTGCAATGAGCACGTCCGTGTTGTTCGCGAGTTTGCAAATAGGGAATTCGATTCCCGGAGTTCGACAGACCTCGATTCTCTTGGTCCGGACTTTCTGACTCGCAGGCAACGGATGGTCTCGGCACTCATCCAGGGACTCAAGTCCACTGGGCAGGACTCTTTGGATTTGCGCAATGGGATAAGAGATCTCATTCGCGATCATGATTTGGGTTTCGTCGCGTTGCTGCAGAAGGAATTGGAGCACGTGAAAGATCAAATGGCTCGTGCCTATACGGTCAAGAAAACCGTATCTGCATATGCACAAACGGTTCAGTACCGGGGGGAGTAGGGATGCTGAAGGTGGACAAGAAAAACCAGGGTGGTCAACGCAACAACAGAACGGTGACAGCCTCCGACAAGAAGGGCACCACCTCCTCGCCTGCGAAAGCTGACGAAAGCAAAGTGAAGCCGGCGAAGCTGGACACTCTCAAAGCCACGCCCTCCAGCGACAAACTCATCGACATCATCGAACGCATGAAGTCGAGCCCGGAGCAAAACTCACCTGCCAAGCAAAACGAGACGCAAGTCGCACAAATTGGCAAGAAGGTCGCATTCGTTGCTCCTCTTCTTCCGCACCACTGCGAACTTGAAATCTGGAATGACGTCGTCAGACAGACGGGCGTCACCGGAGTCGTACTGACGGCTGATCAACAGGAACGTGCTTTCCAGACTTTTGTGGAAACATGCAACCTGGCAAAGATTCCCGTCGCATTGTCATGCAAAACACTGGAAACAACACTGGAAAACAAATCATTCCTGGGTGGTCTTGAAAACGAGATCCGTGATGCTGACCTCGTGGTTGCAGTGGGCGAAGCATCTCTTGCGACTTATCAGGCGATGAAAGCTCGCCGCTCGCTGCAAAACAGACTGCTTGTTTGGCAGAACGCACCTCGGCCACCAACCACTTTGGGGCTCTGGAAGGCAACTCCATTTGCCGCTCTGCCACCACAAATGACCCGCGAGAAAACCATCCGGCGCGAAGTCCTCAAGACCTGCGATGCCATCATCTCGCTCGACAAGGAAGGCGCAACATGGGCCTATCTTGAAGAAGTGAATCCTCAACGCATCCGTCGCATCAACCGCGGTGTCAACACAGACCTCTTCAATCTCGAAAGTCTTGGCAAAAACAAGGCCGACATCCGCAAGGCACTGGGTCTTTCTGCAAACGAATTCATCTTCATGCAGACTGGCCCACTTGAGATCGACTCCGGTGCTCTTGACACCGTTTACGCATTCAAGTCTCTGATTCAAAGTCACACCAAATTCACCGGCAAGGTCAAATTGTTGTTCTGCAGCACGGGTGCCTCCAGCTCCGATGTTCGTCAGGCAGTTGTTGACCTTCAACTGGAAGATCACGTGTTCTTCCTGAATCCGAGCGATTCCGAAAACAAACTTCTGGTCGGCAACCAACTGTCGCCATTGATTGCCGCCTGCGATGCACTCATTCACAGCCCTCTCGCGCCGTCCAATGGCAGTCCGCAACGTTACCTCGATACCACCTACGACATCCTTTGTGGTCTTGCCTGCGGCGTGACCGTTATTTCGAATGGATTCGGCTGGGCCGGTGAATTTGCGGGCCGGTTCTATAAAACTTTCGCTGGCGGCAATATCCACAGTCTGTGCCGCGTCATGTTCGAAGCTGTCGACAAGCGCGAAAAACTGATCAACGTCAGACGCGCAGCATTTAAAGCTGTTGAGAATGAACTCAACTTCAAGCAATCGGTTGAAGAATTCTCAAAAATCATCAGCAACACACTTTCTGGTCCGCAAATCCAGGACTCGAATTCAATTGAATCCTGTTTCGAGCAGATCGAGAAGACCATCCATGGAAAGCAATACCTGGATGCAATTCATTTGATCAACAAAGCATTCACGATGAGTGATATCACTACAACACAGAGGGCAAACCTGTTCCGTCACATTGGCGATTGCTTCACCAAACTCGGAGACCTCGAGAACGGTTTGGCAAACTACACTCGTGCGTTGGAATTGGATCCCTATTGTGCGAAATCTCTGATCGGTCTTGGAACCGTCGCACTGCAACAGCACAACTACAACGTGGCCGTTCCACAATTCCAGAAGGCTGTCGGATTGTCGCCTCGTGACGATATGGCAAGCCTCGGCTTGGGACTTGCATTCGAAGGACTCGGTGAACTCGAAGAGGCTCGTCGATGGACAAGTCGCGCCTGCACGCTGAACATCGAAAACACGGTTGCAATTTTCAATCTCGTGAAACTCGCTTACGACACCGAAGTGTTCAGCGAAGCAGAAGAAGTTGTATCGCGCTACGTTGGATTGCATCCACATGATATCAACATGGTCTTCACCTTGGGTGGCATCGCGTTCCGTGCCGGAAAACTCGAGGAAGCAACAAAACTTATTGAAAATATCTTAATCCTTGATCCAATGAACAGTCGCGCACACAGTCTGATGGCCCAAATTCAGAAACGTGGCGACACACGTCGGCAAGCCTGAGGCGAAAATTCTTGAGGAGGTATGACTATGGCTGATGTTCGGGTGAATGGACGCCGGATGGTGATTCTTCAAAACGAGTCCAATCTTCAATCGCTCGTTGAAAAACTCGACAATCTTGCAGGCCGCAATAAAAGCTGTCTCACTGCACTGACGATTGGTGGATGCGATGTTGATCTCGACAATCTGGTCAGTCTCGAGAGCAACGTGATTTCTGCAGGTGACGTCATTGAAGCCCGTATCGAAAATACAGCCCAGCTTTCCTTTGAAAGCCTTCAGGTTGCGCAGGAAATGGCTGAACTGCTTGTGTTCGACATCAAGGTGGCGACGCTCAGAATGTGGGACTCAAACACTTTCGCGGAAAAAGAGCTCGATATTTTGTTGAAGGATTGTCATACGTTTTTGACTCTCGGGGCGCATCCGCTCGACCTTCTCCAGCGCTCGCCGCTGGAACTGAGTGCCACCGCTCAGGATTGCCTGCGGGAACTCGATCAAATCGCTCAACACATCGAAGATGCCACTCTTCTGGCTGTCCACTCCCAGGCCAAGGATGCCTGCCATGTTCTGGTTGGAAGAGTCATGCCGACGATCGAAAAATGGCTGGGTCTGACTGCGGCCTTCGCCAAAGAGCTGGAAATCGACCGCATCGAAAGACCTGCATTAATGGAACCAGCCGAGGTGATCCGCTTGAATTCCTTCAGCGGCACCGTACCTGTTCAGATAACACGCTAAAATTATTGAGATTAAATAGGTCTTTTCAACCCGCCGCATCGCTTTTGACGGCGGGTGTTTTTTTTTGCCGTTTCACGCCGATGTAATGAACAGAGGTGGGCGATGGGCAGAATAGAAAAAAGCCGCAAAATTCGGGTTTTGGCTTTGCTCGCAGGGTTGTTGCCTCCACTCTGGCAGGGCGGAAATGACGCAATGGCTGCAGAGCTGAGCCGCGAATACGTCTCTGCTCCTCTTATGGGTTCTGGGGGAGCAGGCCTGACAGACGTGAGTGGTCTGGAGGCTCTTTTTTACAACCCAGCCAATCTTGCAAGAAGCCAATCTGTCATCGGCGACATCATTCTCGTCAGTCCACAGATTGAGGCCAGCACGAATGGTCTTGGAATCTACAAAGACGTGCAGGCCAACAAAAACATGCTGGATATCATCAGCAGTGTGATTGGACATCCTGTCAAATTGGGAGTGCAGAATGCCAGCGGTGCAAGCTTTCGGCGCACTGCACTCGGATTGCTGCAAAGGGTCGATTTGCAGATATCGCTTAAGAATGATTCTGTCTCGGGACTGCCGGTCGCCTCTGTTTCATCCAGTGTCCGCGCGGGTGCTGCCTATGGAATCGCACGAAGTTTTGCATCAAACACTTTTCATCTTGGCGTGACTGGATTGTTGATCCAAAAGGCCGAGGCCAATCTCAGCGTGTCTGCACTCGAGGCCCAAAGCAAATTTGGCGATTCAGGCGGAAGCTCAATTCTGAATGATGCAATGAAGCGTGGTGTTGGAGTGGGAGCGCACGTTGGATTGCTTTTCACTCCCAACGCAAGTTCTTCACCAGAATTTTCAATTGTCGCAAGAAATATTGGCATGAACTACGGTGTTGGTGGAAAAGCCACATCCGACAGGCCAACAACGGAACTTCAAACGGTTGATCTTGGCATGTCATTGCAGCCAGGAACTAAAAACAGCCGCGCGCGAATCTCGATGGATATCTATGACATCTTGAATGCATCGAAGCAGAATTTCTACAAGCGACTTCACCTTGGAACCGAGGTGACATTTTCAAACGTTCTTGGCGTTTTAGGTGGACTCAATCAAGGATATTCAACTTACGGTGTCTTCTTGAATGCGAGACTGTTGAGACTGGATGCGGGAATATTTGCAGAAGAGATGGGCAAGTATCCGGGCGACAACAAAAGCCGCAGTTATTATGGCCGCCTGAGTGTGGGGTGGACGAAATGAACTACAAAGCAGAACCAATTCTCTCATCAAGTAAATCGAAAAAATGTTCGCGGCTGGTTGCACTGCTGACGGTATCATTCTCGACAGCGATGCCTGCGTTTTTGATTTCCGCCTGCGGAAGCGGAAATGTGTTTTCTGGGGTCGTCAAAAGGTCTGATTCCGACAAAGCTCAAGCAGCTCTCGAGTCGGGTGACTACGACTCGGCGATTGACTCCCTGAACGCCTATCTCAAGGACCATCCTGACGATGCATCTGCAAGGTCGATGCTGGCAAATGCCTATTTAAAGAAGTCAGGAGTTGACCTGCTCAAGATCGGAACATCCATTTCATCTGGCACGCAAGGACAATCCAATTGGAGCACTATCAGTGGCGCCCTGCCGTCAGGAACCAGCGAGAACGTCGCAAACGTACAGGCTGCTGTGGCTGCTTTGAGCAGCATACCTGCCGAACAGCGAACCGATGAGCAGAATTACCAGCTTGCAGTTGCACAAACAACACTTGCTGTGACTGTTGCCAAGAAGGTTGCAGGCGATGGATCTGGGCAGCTGACCACAGAAAAGATCGACCAAATGAGTGACACCGATGCCCTGACGATCTACAACGCTCTCAAGGGAAGCAAAGACGCGACGGGAGCCATGACGACTCCAGACTCAAGCCTTAGCAAGGTGAATTCCATCACCGATGGAATTGATTCCCAGTCAGGCACGACCGAAGCGGAACGTTTGCGGAATTATCTCAAAACTCAGAGCTGAATTGGACTTGCGATGAAAATCCGTTGTCTTCAGACCAATCCCGGAACCGATGCCGGCGAGAATCTCCGCGAATTGGAAACCATGTTGGCCAAGCTGAATCCACAACAAGGCATCGCCAACGTCGCAGTTCTTCCTGAGGTTTTCGCTGTCATGGGCGGCGACGAGTACAGATTGAAAAGCGCCAACCATCTCGGCGAGGGAGTCTTCAAAAACTTGTCTCGTTGGGCCAAAGAATACAAACATGTCATCGTCGGTGGCACCCATGCCGAAATCGCCGACGGAAAAAACAAAGTTTACAACACAGCCACCGTCTTTTCTTCCGAAGGGAGTTTGCTGGACGTCTATCGAAAGATTCATCTTTTCAACCTAAAAGACGCCAACGGAAATCCTCTTTACTGTGAATCTGATGTTTTTGAACAAGGCAAAGAAACAAGCACTTTCAGTATCACTTCTGCAAATGAAACATGGCAGTGCATGAACATTGTTTGCTACGATTTGCGCTTTCCCGAAATTGTACGAAGAGAAATCAGCAGATCAGGAGCCGTCGATGTTCTCTTTGTAACCGCTGCATTCACTCACCAAACAGGCAAGGACCACTGGGAGGTTCTTTTGCGCGCTCGCGCAATTGAAAACCAGTGTTGGGTCGTGGCCTGCAATCAGACTGGATTTCACTCAGACGGTCGCAAGCGCAATTGGGGGCATTCGATGGTCATCGACCCATGGGGTCAGATCATCGCTCAGCTGGGTGAAGAAGTCGGAATTCTTGAAGCGACAATTTCAAAAGAAGCAATCACGTCTGCTCGCGGAAGATTGCCAGCACTGCAAGATAGAATCTTCAATCTGTCGACGATTGTTTAAAAGGTGAGATTTCCTTTTCCAATTGAGCACCCAGCATTTGACTGATTGCTGGTACAAACCGTCGGGGGATTGATCCTGAACTCAATTCCTGCCTGAGTTTCGTAGCGATTTTTTCCGCAGGAACAACGTAAGTCAACAGAGACCAAATCTCTTCATCCCGTCGCGATTGAATCTCCTTGATGTACGACGAATGTTGAATTCGTTCTTCTTTTGGAATCGCCCCCGTCCAGACAATACCAACAACTCCCCCGGTTTGTCGGTTCACGACCGAAGAACCGGAATCGCCGTGTGAAACACTACAACCCGTTGCAAAAGACCACGCCTTGTAATCCGCAGGATTATATTTGTCGGGGTCTGCCATAAGACGATATTCGCCCTGGGAAGAGACAATCCGACAATCCGGGTTTTCGTTCACCACCATCTTTCGGCCAGGATTTCCTGCAATTCCAAATCCAGCGGTCAGCAAACGGGTGTCTTCAGCGAGCGGAGCATTGAAATCAAAATTACCGGCATAGGGAAGCAAATCATCATCCGCTGTACCCGGATTCTCTAATACAAACAGAGCAAGATCGATCTCTGGCCAACTGCCAATCAACGCCTTGCAACGATATTTTTGTTTCCTGACTGTGAAATGGATTTGTCTGCCGGAGCAATCTGAATCGCGATCAAGCACATGATGATTGGTCGCCATCACATGCTCGCCTGCAAACTTTCCCAAATAAAAAGCAGTTGCAGAATTGAAAAACGCAGTCGCATTAACAGAACGACGGTACACCTCATCCTGCGAGGGCAGTGAAGTGATATCAACTTCCCTCTTGCCCCATTCATCGCCGATTTGATAGTCGCGAACACCCGCGAAAAGAAATTCGAGAGCATCATTCTCGATTGACAACAATTGCCCCGAACCCAAACGACGCACGTAATGATCGGTCTGATTATTGGATCCGAAATTTGTAGCTAATTGCAGCTCATGAGCAGCTATGACGGACACCGGCAATCCCAAAGTGACCAGCAACGGACCAAAGAACAAACGCGAAGACAGAAGCTTTCTATTCATCGCGCAGCCTCCATGAACATAAATCAATTGCAGGTCAGGGCCGAGAGAGTACCACTGAGCTCAACATTCATCTTGCCACCAGAAATTTTGGATATATCGCAGCCCAGAATGACAGGCAGAAGAGTCTTGAAATTTTCCTCAATCTTTCCCTTGAGCACCAATCCAAGGTTCAACTTGACATCGTTGACACCCAGATTGTCCATCAGGTTCATTCTGCCGGAAAGGCTGATTGAGATGTCGTTGGCAACCAATTTTGTCTCGGTCGGAATTTCGATTGTCTTCTTGGCAAGTTTTGCCTTGATTCTTGCTTCGCTGAATTCCTGCCGTGGAATCGCCAGAGTCTCTTCTTTCATTTCAAAGTAGGCTTTGCCGATTTTCAAATCCACATCTGCTGTTGCCTTTTCCAGTGATTCGCCAGCCTCAGGCAAATCAATTTTTGCCAATCCGGAAATTTGCCCGCTGACTTCTGTTCTGAGAAAAGCCTGAATTGTTTGAAGTGCAGGATTGTTTCCTGATCGAACAAAAGCCAGCGCGTTGGAAACGAAAGACGCAATCTCAAAAGTTGAAAAGACAGCGCGGACGTGACCCGACGGCAAATGGGCATTTGATGCGCGTGCTGATTTTATAAGCGATGCGATACTGTCGTTCACATTCACCTCGAGACTTCCACCTGACTGGGTGAGTCGCATGTCGACGTCAACCCGCCCAATGAAAAGAGGTAACACATTCAATGATGCAGTCGCCTTTCCGATTTTTACATTTGCAGAAGAGTCATTTACGTTGCTCACTTGAATATCTTCAAGATTGACTCCCAACGGAAATTTTGGCCGGAAGTTTCCGATGCTGATTCGAATCGGCAGGCGCTGCTGTATGAAAATTTCATTCAACTTGCTCACTGCAACTTCGTTGACAACATTGAATGGAAACGAGAGGTAAAGAAAAACGAGGAAAGAAACAAATCCGACTCCGACGTACGTCAATATCGTTTTTGTGCGTTTGTTTTTTCTCATTCTGTGTGTGGCGGTTTCGCCCCAAAGTTCACTGCCGAATTGAGAACGCAACGGGGCTGCGGAAAGAGCTGGCCCTTCCAGTTCCTCACTCCTGTCGGCTGCAAGAACCGGGATGTCTTCCACAATCAGACTGTTCGTTGGCTGATTCTTATCCATTGCAGGCAAGCTCCAATGCTCGTTTCATTTCTTGGGTTCGATTCCGTCAATCGCAAAAGTTGCATCGAAATAAATCTTGTTTTGGTAGAGTCCCTTGATCCGCAAATCACTCACTCGAAGCATCTTGTCGTCTGATTCAATTGCGACAACAAAATCAATAATCTTCTTGAGACTGACGTTTGAAACTCTGAATTCAGAGCGGGTGGACTTGTACTTTTCTGCCAACAACGTGCCTTTTATGAAATCTTTTTCACTTGACGCCTTGTCGGTCTTTGTGTTGCCACTGATCTGCAAATCCAAAGACTTTGCCTTCTCCTCAAGAAGAGACAATATCTGGAGGCTGGAGGTTACGTTTGAAATTCGTTTGTCCAGCTCATCGAATTTTCTTTTGGTCACTGCGTATTCGACTTGTTTTGCGCGAAGCTTGTTTACAGCCTGAAAAGACTGGTCCAACTTTGACTGCAAACTGCTGAGCGCGGACAAATAAAGTCCAATGAAACCAAAAACAGTCAACCCGGCAACGATAAATGCACCAGCGACAACCGCAGTTCGACCTTCCGATGGCAGCTTAAAGTAACTGTCCATGAAATATTCGATACGTTCGTTCTGTTTGCCGAATATAATTTCCCTGACCGGCAAAAGCCATCGTGGTATTGAACCTTGGGTTTGCTCTATCGACTCCTGGGCTGGAGCATTCATTTCAGTTCACCTCTTTTATTGTGGCTGTCATGCTGAATTTGACCTTGTCAGAGCCAGGGATACGTTCAGGGTTGTTCACCTTGACACTTTGAAAACTCCCGATTCCTCTGATGATGGTTCCCAATTTCTCTGCTGTCGCGAGGTCAACAGTTTCGCCTTCGATATCGGCAGTCCCATTTGCATGAACGTGAAAGTTTGTAATGTCGACCGTGATTTTCTTGTCAATCGCGAGAGAAACATCGCGAAGAACCTTCAAGGGAACAGCGCTTTTCAAATTGAGAAAGTTATCGATGGCGGCCTTCTTGGACTGATTGTCTTGATCCATAATCTTGAAGGCTCGTTCGGAATAGTTTCTCAGGTCCCAATTGGACTGACTTGAGATGTTCTTCAATTCCTTCGGCTCGTTGCCAAGAGTTTGCTTAATTTCTGTCTGGAATTGTTTTTTGAGAGTATCGATTTGATCGGTGTACAACCACCAGCGAATGGCATAGCTGCCCATAAGACACGCCACCAAGCCAAAAGCAAGCAGCGAAATATTCGAGATCTGCTTGAAAACCGCATCATAGCTTCCCACAAGGGCCAATTCGCCTTTGCGCAGATTGATCTGCGAATGCAGCTTTCCTGGTACCCCACGCAAAGCAATCGCAAGTGCCTGC
The DNA here is from genome assembly GCA_039799985.1 of Pseudomonadota bacterium. Classification (GTDB taxonomy): domain Bacteria; phylum Bdellovibrionota_B; class Oligoflexia; order Silvanigrellales; family Silvanigrellaceae; genus RFOM01. The sequence goes on from JBDLRR010000195.1 coordinate 9,954, forward strand.
GACAAGATTGTGGTCTTGTCGTCATCGCCTTCGTCAATTCTGAGGCGCGATTCATCAAAACTCATGAGCTTGATTGGAATTTCAATCGAGTCCTCGAGGAATGTTGCAATATTTCTGATGCAAGCCGTGCCACCCGTCACGAGTATCTGTGATGGAACCAAGCGCTCCTGGGCTTTGAAGGAATGAAGAGTTCGGATGATCTCTTTGACAAGGTCGGTTGCGGCCAAGCCCATTTGCTGGGCGACCATGAATTCACGTTCGTTTCCGGGTGCAGGAACCGCATCCGGTTTATATTCCAAATAGCTGACAGCGTGCTTCAAACGTTGTGCTTCGCCGTACGTTACCCCGAGTCCTTTAGACAACATTTCGGTGATGTACCTGCCACCCATGCGAATAGTGCGTGCCGTTACGAAACTGTTGCCGTTGAAAAGAATCATTGCCGTCTTGAGATGGCCGATGTCGAGGATCAATTTGCACCGATCGCCTGGATCCCAAATCGGATTACGCAGATCGGTGGGCAAGTGTGATTTTGATTCGCCGAAATTTAAAAATGAATAGAGATTGATATAGGTCAGATAATCAACATCAATGACCTTCGGCTCTATCTCCAAATCCTTCAACGCAGATAGAAAGGCCTCGATGTTTTCCTTTCGACACATGGCTGACAAGACGTTGGTGCTTCCACCATCGATGTCGATGATTTGCTGGTCGATGATGGTTTCTTCGAGTGAAAATGGAGCGTTTGTCTCGAGCTCATTCTGGACAACCAAAGGAACATCGCGTTTCTTGACGTTCTGAAAGTTGAATGTTCGGGTTGAGACAAGAAGTCCGTTCATTGCTGTATAGGTTCGGTCGACTTCAATCGAGTTCTCGTTGAAAAGCTGACGAATTGCAGAGTACTCAACAATTTCTTGTTCCAGCCCATCAATCTCGGGCAGTGCGACTTCATAAAATCGCTCGACACGATAAGCATTGAAGGTATGCGTAATTTCGACAGCCTTGATGCTGTAGCTTCCAAAATCCAATCCCAAAATTTTCTGCATTTTTCGATCTGCTCCTCTTTCCGTCAGGAAGCGGTTCCTGCTTCGGTAGACCGGCAAGTCACGGAATCGTTTGATTGTAACCGATCGCCCCGGACATTCCGGATGCCAATTCAATGGCAACGGTCGGAGGCGCGAGTGACAAACCGGCAACTCCCGTCAACTTGCATGACTGTCAATTTATCCGACTCACTGGTAACCTGCATCTGTTGCACAAACGAATGCGAGGAGTCCGCGCATCAATGTATCGCGCGAGTGAAAAGAAAGAGTCTGAGGAGCTGATCGTTCGGCGGATTGCCCGCCGGCTTGATCGTTACCTTTCTGAAATGGAGCGAAGCCTTTCAAGGCAGCCGCTCACTGTGGAAGAAAAGACTGAAATTGTATCACTTGCGGCTGTGCCAAATCTCGTCTCCCAAGAAACCCCCTCAAACAAAGCAACCAATCAGGCCAAAATCGTGGCGGATGCTCAGCCTCCATTGGGATCAATGACCGATGAAGGGGAAGTGCTGTCGATCGATAGTCAGTTCGGTGGTCTCGCTCTCGATCTTGGAATTCTAGAGCAATCATTTACGCCGACGGAAAAACCAGAGCGCGCCAAACCTCTCGGGTCGATCGAGAAAATTCGACCTGCATTTTCGGAAATTGAAGTCACAGAGATTGATGCGCCTCCTCCTGGGGCTCCACCAATATCTCCGATGAAGCAAGAGACCACCCAAAAAGCTGCTCCTCCTCCGCCACCACCAGCGCCACCTGCTCCTCCGCCTGCACCACCTGTGGCAAAAGCAGCTCCACCTCCGCCACCACCAGCGCCACCTGCTCCTCCGGCTGTGCCACCCGCGCCGCCTGCACCACCTGTGGCAAAAGCTGCTCCACCACCGCCACCACCAGCGCCACCTGCTCCTCCGGCTGCGCCACCCGCGCCGCCTGCACTACCCGTGGCAAAAGCTGCTCCACCACCGCCGCCTGCAGCACCATCTGTTCCTCCAGCTGCGCCACCCGCGCCGCCTGCACCACCTGTGGCAAAAGCTGCTCCACCTCCGCCGCCACCAGCACCATCTGTTCCGCCGGCTGCGCCACCCGCGCCGCCAGCACCAGCCGTGGCAAAAGCTGCTCCACCACCGCCGCCTGCAGCACCATCTGTTCCGCCGGCTGCGCCAGCCGTGGAAAAGACTTCGCCTTCCGAAGCTCAAAAAAAGTCCTTGGATAATGAAAAAGAGTCGCAGGAAGCACCGCCGAAATCTGCGGCCAACAGCCTGCACCACTTCGACTCTCCTCCTGCTTCGGGAGCACCCAAGGAACTCGAAGTTTTACTTCACGGAAAACCAAATCAATTTTTAGTAAAAGGAATCAGAAAAGACTTTCTGGTGACAATTCTGGTTCTCGTGGCAATTTTCTTTGTCGTCTACTTTTTTGTCGGTCCTGCCTACACACACTAATCAACAAGCCGTTGATAATAAATAATTAAATTCAATACGATCTAAAAAAACCAAGCAGAATGCAGACTTTCCAACTTCAGTTCCTTGAAAAGACTCCGATGGAATCAGACGGATACTGTTCTCTATCATGGAGATTTCTCATGGTGTCAGGACGCTCAAGGACGAAGCCCGGACAGCAACCAGGACTGCGGAAAGCCTCTCGGCAATCCGAGGTGAGTCGGCGCAAACGCCTTGCCAGATATCGTCGACATGCGGCGAGGCTCGCCTACAAGTCGACACTCTTTTCAGAGGTCAACAAACTGATCTTCGTGCAGGACTTTGATTCTGCGGGCAGAAAGCTGGCGCAATTGGCAAGTCTTTATTGGAATGACGCAGAGATTCACTTCCGGCGCATAGAGGTTGCTTGCCGGACGGAATCACTCAACGAAGTCGTGGAAGAGTATCAGAGACTTCGTGCATTGAATCCCGAGAATCCTGTGATTGAGGCAGCCACACTGCTGAGTCTGATCCGACAAGAAGAATTGATGACCGATGAAGCGACCTTCCTTCAAGAAAACAGCAACGAGCACTTGTCAGCACAGAGCATCAAAGACGTCGTCGCACTGGATTCCGGAAGCGAACTTTCCACGGGAAAAAAATCGATCCAGCCGGACGAAGCGACACGCCAACTTCTCGCGCGTTGGGAATCCAGTCGACCAGCTACGGCCTCGCCATCCACCAGGGGATGGCGGGTCGAAAGGTCTCCTTCCGTTCCTGACGACATCGCACCTCCAGAACTTCCAACCCTGCCCGATGCGTCGGCAGATGAGGAGATTCAACAATTCAAGTTTCAAGTTTCTGAGTCAAAGAAAAACGAACAAGTCATCGATGTGGAACATTCGACAAACCCAATTTTGCAGGCAGCCCTTCGACTTCGTGACCAACAACCCAAATGTTCTTGGGCTTGGTTTGTCCTCGGGTGCGCACTGGAGCTCACAGGACACCTTCAAGAAGCAGTCGACGCTTGGACACATTCTTGGCAATTGAACCCAGAGTCACTCGCAGTATTGGCAACAATGGCCGAGCTTCAACAAATCGGCGCCCTTCCGGACGGAAAACCCGACTACGCCGAAAAGTTTGAGAAGCTGGACAAGTTTTTGGTACACGGGACCTACGAAACTCACATTCAACTTTACAAATACTTTTTAGAGAAGCGCGAAAGCACCCATGCGATTGCAGCGCTCAGAACACTTGCCGACTGGATGCAGCGTCAGCGTGGTGAAGTTCCGCCTGAGATCGAAATTCTTTGCCTACTGGGCGCAATGAATGCTTACAAACTGGATGCCAACGTAGCAGCTGCCGAGGCCTGCAGGCGCGAGGCA
>JBDLRR010000196.1:0-5928 GCA_039799985.1 Pseudomonadota bacterium
TTTGTTTCAATGACCGACCCAACCGAAGACAATCCAGACCCGCGCGATGCAGCCAGAGCCTTTATGGTCTTCAACATGAATAATCTGACGGGAGACGACACAGGAGCACGTGGAAATTTTATCAAGTGGAATCCGCAGACACAGCTCGGACGCTTCCTGCATCTTGAGATATCCAGAAGCATCACTGATTTGAATCGGCAGCAAACGGCAGCTCAGCCAGGTCAGGTTGCGCATGTGGGTTTTCTGCAAAAAGGTGATAGCGGCTCGATTGTCGTAGTGGAACACCTTCCCTATTTTGCAGTGACGAGTGTTGATGGCGAATCGACTTCGGGTGGGGCAACGATTCGACCGCTTCCGGAACCTATTGCGGAAGAAAAAGTTCCGACTTCTGGAATTTCGCTTTGCAAATAGAAGAATTGTTATTCAGCGCGAAAAAATTCTGCGGCGGGAACCGACACGAGCTCGGCTCGATTTTGTAGGCTTTCTGCGAATATTGCCATTTTCTGCGGAGAGCGTGGGCATATTCATCAAATCAGCCGCACTGCTGCCTTCTGTCTTCTGCCAGTCGTTGTTCTGGCGAGGATGAGCCAGCTTTCTGAAGTTGGTCGCTGCTTTTTCTTGTTGAACGAGTACTTTGCGCAGCTCTGTTTTGATCGAGCGAGAATCTTCAATGAGCTGCACAAGCACATTTTGCTGATCATGCAGTTGCTGGGAAAGATTCTGAACATGAGCGATGATACTTTGTAGAGTGTCTGTTCGCGCCAGTTCAGCCGCATCAGCGGTTGCCGATACCCAAGAGCGCTTCAACTGCGATTGATTTTGAATAGTTTCCAATCGTGACAGGAGTCCGATAGCCTTTTCAAGCATCCGACCTTGCTTGCTGGTCCGCTCGTCGATTTGCTTCGTTAAATTCGATTCAATTTCGAGGCGTGAATCTACAAATTGAGGTTTGCTTCCTTCCGCAGTCGCTCCGATGCGAGGTTCGCCAGCGGTTATTTTTGAATGCTCGATTGTGCCTGTCACGGGGCTGTTGGATTGTCCTGCGGCCGCATGACGGCCGTAATAACCTTTTTGATGCAGCAGCACTTCACTTTTCTTGTAAAAAAGGCGGCTCCGCGATCCAACTCTGCGACGCTCAAAAGAAAGCTGGCCATTGGAGGTCAGCTGGGAAACACGGGTACGTGTGACTCCCAGCAGCTCGGCGACGTCATTCACTTCAAGGTCATAACCTTCAGAGTGAGTGATTGTTTCTGCGTCCGAGAAGTCAGGATGCGTCATCATCGTCTCCTATTGAGCAGGCCAACGGAGCGCGTAGGCAAATGCAGAATAGTCTTTTTTGATGTCACCCGCCAGTGCCCGCGTGTGGGTGAATCCTTGGTTGTCCACTGCCCAAGAAATAGTCCGTGCATCATCAGCGTATCCCGAGTGCATGAACACATGGGCGGGATAGCCCGGTGCCTTGGGTTCGTCGACAGTGAAGACCAAGTCTCCCGGTTCCAGGTCCCTGGAGTTGTTGATGCGATCCCAGCCCAGTTTGTTTTCGAGATACTGGGAAAAAGGCTTGGTCAGCAACGACAAGCGCTCACCATTCCATACCCCGTTCTGTGGAACGTTGACTCCCATCATTCTTAACGCCGTGGACGCAAATGCGACACAGGCATTGCTGGTGGTGCCAAACCAGGACATCACCGAACGATAGACATTGCGGTAATTTGCTTCATCCGAATAAAAATCGCTGAAGTCGCCGCCTGAAAGCCGTGGCAGATTCATTTGAACAGTTTGCTGTTCGGTTGTTCGAGTAGGCATCGTTTCAACCGCAAGTGCGGTTGTCGCAGACACAACAGAGACCAGTGCAGAAAGAATGCATATTTTCAAGGCAATCACTCCGACCTGATGGTGAACAAAAACACATCTTACGAATATGTCATAATCATAAGCATGCGATCAAGCCGCAGTGTCATTGGAATGATTGGCTGGCCGAAATTGAGATGACTTGAAGCTTGCCGGTGGAGGGATTTTGCTTGCCGACAACCTTTTCTGCGAGCCCTGTGCCTCGTTGCTCTGTGTAATGGATACCATAATCACCGGTTCGCAGCTTGAGTCCCGTTGAAAATGAAATACCTTTGTAATCCATATACTCTTCACGTTGATCCGGTGAATTGAGGTCACGCGATGCGGTGGCGTCTTTGTTGGTGAAATATCCTGAGCGCAAAAAAAGTGTGTTGGCCAGGAGAATTTCATTGCCGACCGCAAAGTTGATGGTTTCAGCACGTTTCACGCGTGTGGTGGAACCATCGCCTGGGCCATGACGAACCACGTCGCCCACCAATGTGATCGCCTTCCAGGGTTGATACGCAAATCCGATGCGCAGTTCATCGGGCCAGCTGGTGACGAAATTTTCGTTCATGCTCCGATTGACCGTTCTTTGCAGTGTTCCTTTGAGCATTGAGAGGTCTGTTTCTGCCACCTGCACAATTTTGTTATTTGAGTCGGTGAAGACTTTGTTGATTTCAAAGTCGTAGTCGAACTTCTGGTACACCATCTCCGATCGACCATACGATAGTCCAAGTTTGAGGCCACTGTCGAAGCCGATCCGCAAACCACATTTGAGTCCACCACCGCGCAGCACGAGATGCGTGCGCAGGTTTTGGCCCAGGGTTGAATAAATCGCTGTGTTGGGAAGCGACTCGGCGATATAGGGTCCCTGCACGACGTCTTGGTAAATTTGCTCGAGTTCATCCACGTCAAGGTAAGAAGCAGCGCATCCAAACCCACTCTCTTTACCGAATCGGCGCGCTGCACCAAGAATCACCTGTGAACTTCCTGTTCGGATATTTGCTGCGCGATGGTAACGAATAACGCTGGCATCTGGCTCATTTTCAATCAGCGCGTTTTCATCGCTCAAAGAGGCGTCCGGGTTGATGAAGGCGAGCCCGACTTGGAGATTGCCCAGCAGCGGTAAAGAAATTCTTTTGGAGAGTCCAAAAAACGATGAAACACTGCCGCGGGCGGATTCGGTGAATTGCTTGTCGCCAAAAACTTTTTCAAAGGTGTTGTTGCGCAAATAAAAGGTATTGATGGAACCACTGAGTTCGAGCGAGCTCTGCAGCGCCAGTCCACCTGGATTGTAGTACAAGCCGGACGTGTCGTCTGAAAGTGCCGTGAAGGCACCGCCAAGGCCGAGGGCCTTTGGACCAATCAGCAGGTTTGAATAATGAAACAAGTCGGCGATTGCGGAGTTTGAGAATGGAATTGAAAGAAGTCCAAGAGCAATTCTTGTTTTGAATCGCCACGAGGCTGTTCGTCCCATAAGTGCAAACGATTTGCACAGACGCAATAGAATGTGCGTCAGCAAGTCTGACCTGGTTTTGTTTCGTTTTCTTCTCACACGTTCATTTTTTCAGAAATGCAGTCGTCATCAGCGAAAAAAATTGCCCAGTCTGAGGTTGTCGCTTGCGACCCTGCAACAAGATTCATTCTTTTTGGAAGGGTTGGCCTTTTTGGCTCCACGGCAATTTCAATGCGGCTGATTCCCGCAGGTCATCAACACGATGCAGATAAAGCTGGGTGGTTGTGACTTGAGCATGATTCAAAAGGCTTTGTATTTCCACCACCGGAATTTCCGCCAGGTGGAGCTGGGTGGCCAAGGTGGCACGGCAACCATGGGGCGAAAAAGGCCTTTCGATGCCAGCGCGCTGAGCAGCGTCGCGGACCATGCGAAAGACGGTGCTCCTGTGGAGCGGCAAAATTTTCCCACGCGTGCTTTGCGACGCAACGAAGACAGGCTCACTGGATGTGGCACCAGCACGAAAATGCGAAATGTAGTTGGCCAGAACGTTTGCTGCATCGGGGTGAATCAAAGGTTCGTGCTTTCGAGAACCTTTGGTCAACAGCGAAAGGCGTATCAACTCACCATCCTGCTTGACATCCTGAAGCTTGAGTTGGCAGATTTCGCTCACCCGCATTCCAACAGTGAAAAGCAAGACCAACAAACACCACTCTGTTTCAGATTTCACCCAGGCGCGGCGCGCGAGGGCTTCATTTTTCGCAGTCGTCATTGCTGATTTACAGCTGTTGACGTGCTCGCGGGCGGTTTGCAGAATCCGCGTGAGTTCTGCTTCATTCAGCACAGCTGCGTGGCTTTCTCGTCGTACGCGTGGGCGGCTGACATGTTCCATAGGATTTTCGGGAAGCAGATTCCGTTTGACTGCAAAATCAAGCAGCGAAGACAGGGTGCATAATTTGCGTGCAACCGAAGCATTGGCGACCCTGCGACGTGTTTCATCGAAACGCGTGTGCTTGCGCGACAAAGCGTCTTTCCATTGCAACAAAAGAATTTCTGTGACTTCAGGGATGAATTTGATTTTACGTCCGGAGTCTTCGGCAAAAACCAAAAATTCGAGAACGTCGCGGGCATAGGCCATGCGGGTGTGGGGTGAGCGATGCGAAAGCAGAAAATGGCCGAGCACATCGAAAATCGCCGGGGTAAGCTTTTCGCCAGCCCAAGCTGCCACATCAAGTTTGGGCTGTTGCAACAGTTCAGATGCTGAAATGGCAAGTGTCGATGTGCTGCCGCTCATAAGGACTCCCCTGAAGGGAGTTTAACACATTTTCAGAGTCCGTAGCCCAGTGCCAATCGGACGGCAAAGAAGGCGAAAAGGAGTGCAGCAAGAATGCGGAAAACGTTCATCGGGATGCGCTTGAGGACTTGTGGTCCGGCCACCACGGCGAGTCCATCGGCAATCATCATTCCCAAGGTTGTGCCGGCCGTCACAAGCAGAAGTTGTTCTTTGTGCGCCGCACCGAGGCTTACGGTGGCAAGCTGGGTTTTGTCGCCCATTTCGGCAATGAAAAAGGTGATGAGTGTGGTGATAAAGGCGTTATTGCCGCTCTTGCCAGCATCGTCGTCATCTTTGTCGGGCACCAAAACCCAAACAGCAAAACCGGCGTAAAGAACGACGAGCGACCAGCGCAATACATCGCCAGACATAAATCCTGCGGCTGCCGTTCCGACCCATGCTGCCAAAAAATGGTTGGCAATCGTCGCAACCAGAATACCCATCATGATCTGTACAGGTGCCTTGTAGCGGGCAATCAGGGCAAGGGCGAGCAATTGTGTTTTGTCGCCCATTTCAGAGAGGGTCACAAGTGAAACAGAATCGATGAAGGCGTTTTGCATGAATTGAACCCCGTGAAAATCTAAATGACAATATCATGAAACGGGATACAATAATCAATCGGCGTTGTATTGTGAACTGGCCGGAGTGAAGTTTGAATTGTATCGCACGACCTGACTGATGCGGAGTTCATCGATGAATGTTGTTGCCGAGCTTGCAACAAAGGTTGAACCGAGTGTGATGGGAGCAGAACTGTCAAACAGTCCAGTATTTCCGGGAATCCCAATTGTGCCTGTTCCACTGTTTATGCCGTTGCAATAAATTGAGACGGTTCCCTTGTCGAAAGTCACGGCAATGTGATGAAACTGGATGTTCACTGACAGGTTGCAGGTGCTAGCAACATTTTGGATCGTCCTGCCATCGACGCTTCCCGAGAAAAAGATTCCTGTTGTTGTTCCCAGTTTTGAAAGGCTTATTGCCCATGAAAATCCGGAAGCACTTTCCTGGCCAATCAGCTTGCCAGTGGCCACGGCATTCAACCTGACCCAAAAATCAATGGTCGCTGACCTTAAATAAGTCGAAGTCAGCAGGGAATCCGGGATTGTGCCGGTAGGCGAGGCTGAGTTGAGCCGGGCAGATCGGGTTCCGAACTTGGTCTGTGTCGCACTTGTGTCGACCGTTGCCGGGCTGACCAACACAGTGTTGTAGAGTGAGCTGTTGACGGTCGAGGCAGTGTTGGCATCAAAGTGGTAAAGGTGAGTCGTGTTATAGAGCGGATTGGGAGTCGATGTGGCTGTGGTTCCAGAACTCA
>JBDLRR010000197.1:0-5593 GCA_039799985.1 Pseudomonadota bacterium
CCTCGTGCAGTTGATTGCGACTTTCATGAGCATTCACTTTGGATGTCAAATGGTCAATAACATCATGGGTTTTACGGTCAGGTGCAAAACAATCGAATTTTAAACCCTTTTGGCTCAGAGCAATCAAAAGACCGACAGCCTCTGTAATTTCGCTTCCATCTTTGGCACCACAGCCGGCCAACAAAACGGCCAATCGCTCGTTTTTGTGATGAATTGTTTGACTGGCGACCATATTTTGCTCCTTCAGGTTGATGGAGCGCTCGACCCCACCGCACATTGCAATCGCCGGGCACTCCCTTCCGAAAGCAGGACCCACAGGTTATAGACCCTTCGAGTCTGAATCATCAAGAGGATGAGAGAATGCCGTTCCGCCCGACCAACGACCTTCACATGAGGTCGGCAACCCGCCGTGAAGACATCACCACACGTGGTGCGCACATGTTTGGAGTGAGCGTCGAACAGTTCTCCAACTGGCGATGGCAAATGAAAAACCAGCTCAGTTCTGCAGAGGACACAGGCAAGGTTTTGCATTTGTCGGCGAACGAGCGTGAAGCTTTTCAGGCTCTGAAACATTTGTTCCAGGCCGGAATCACACCCTACTATCTGGCGCTGATGAACCTCGAAAACGAATTCGACCCTGTTCGACTTCAAGCGCTGCCTCGATTGGACGAGATTCACGACCGAATCGGAGTCGCAGACCCACTTCAGGAAGTGGGAAACTCACCAGTCAAAGAAGTCGTTCACGTCTATCCAGATCGAGTTGCTTTTTGTGTTGCTCAACTTTGCCCGGTCTATTGTCGTTATTGTTTCCGCAAACGCCGCGACGAAGAAGTCGGTCTGCATTTCAATCCAAAAATAGTTGACCAGGGCATAGAGTACATCGCCAACAATCCATCCATTCGAGACGTACTCATCACGGGTGGCGATCCGCTCATCGCGCAGGATGGCACATTGGAGTCACTGCTGCGCAGGCTCCGGGCCATTCCACACGTGGAAATATTACGCATTGGCACGCGCGTTCCTGTCACTTTGCCATACCGAATCACGGAAGAGCTGGCCGACATGCTCGCGCAATTTCATCCACTGTGGATCAACACGCATTTCAACTGCCCCGAGGAATTGACTCCCGAAGCCGCGGCAGCTGTAGACACATTGCTCAGCCGTGGAATTCCAGTTGGAAATCAAAGCGTGCTTTTGGCAGGAGTCAACGACACCTCGGAACGCCTGAAGAAATTGCTGGAAGGACTCGTCAAGATGCGGGTCCGACCCTACTACCTTTATCAAGCTCAAACTGTTGAAGGAACCGCGCATCTGCGCGTGCCGATTGAAAAGGGTTTGGACCTGATGCGCAGCCTTCGCGGTAACACGACAGGATTTGCAATCCCGCAGTATGTTCTCGACACTCCGAGCGGAAAAATCCCTCTCTCGCCCAACCACGTTCTGGGACGCGAAGAAAACGACGTTGTTCTTCTCGATTTGAAAAAGAAAGCCTGGCGCGAAAGCAACCCACTCTCGGACTATGTCAGTCCTCACCCTCTTGGGCCGCTGGAAGTTTAGGTGAAGCCCCCGGGCGAAGAACCCCTTCAGGCTTGGACGGTCTGTCTGACAATGGACGCTTGAAATATTTTGCATTCGCATTCTTGTAGAATTTTTTTAATGTGTCGCGATACTCGGGGCGACCGCTCGCTGTCTGTAGTTCAGTCGCGAGAAACAGCAACACCGACATTCGGCCGAGAAATTCTTCCTGCCTGTCGATCAAAAATCCGCTCTCGCCACCTTTTCCAAGCAAGCCAAATGAGGTTTGCAACATTCCCCAAGAAAACAACCAATGCGCACGCGCGAAATCCTCTTTCACCCTCAGCTTCAAACTGTTGAGTTCGATCTCTGATGCATTGGCCCGATCTGAAAATGAGCGCGCATAAAACATCCACTCCTTCACGAGTGGCTGGTAAATCTGCGCCACGTCGGCATGAGCATTCAAAAACTGTAAAAGGTCTGAGTGATTGACTCCCCGCGGCAACGGCAATCGAGGAGCAACCTTCGAAGTTGAACGCTGCGGCAAAGCAGGAGCTGTTTTTGGCAACGGTTGTGACTCTGCTTTCGGATTCACTGCAGGTGAAGGCTCTGCCGTCGGTGCAGGTGAAGGCTCTGCCGCAGGTGCAGAAGCTGGAGTTGTGACAACCGCTGAGGCACCATTGGTATCTTCCGTTTGTCCCGAGTCCTCAACGACAATTTCATCGACTCCGAGAATTTTTTCCAACACTTCTTTTTTTTCGCCGTGACTAACTGTTTTGCAGGACATCAAAACACACCCAAGCACCAGCAGGGCAAGAATCACGTGCACCTTTTGAACTGTCATTTCAACGTGACGCAATGGGTACCTCATCAAGCGGTAATCCCAACGACAATTGAACTCCTGTCCGCAGTCGAACCTGCCATGGCCAAGCACCATGAAGCCCGGCAAAAACCTCAACCTTGGCCAAAGCATTCCAATCAAGGCCGGCACCCAATTGAAAACCGAGCCCCGGAAGATTCAACGCGGTCCGTGACCATGTGTCAGACCTGGAAATCAGCGCTGCCGAAGAGGTTCGATCAGCCTTGACCCAACGAACAGGAGTGTATGCAGCTGCCAAAGACCAAATCCAATTCAATTCACCAACTGCGTCTTCGGAATAGTTTGTGAGCGCGGCTGAAAGACCGACCTCACTGGAATTGAAATCTGCATAACCATTCCCCGAGAAAAACGGGTCAACGGTCTTTGCATATTGTCCACCGTTGAAAAAAAGAGCCTTTGGCCCGAAGGACAACCTAAAACCTGAAAAAGTCCAATTTGGGTGGGTCAGTTCAACCGAGAGTGAGTACGAGCCATCAGCGAGGGTGGATGTGTCGCGAGGAGTCCGCACGGCCTTCCATTTCGCCAGATCAGCACTCCACCATAACAAATAAGATTTTTTTGCTTTCTCTTTGTTCGCAACAACCTGATTTTTCAATTGCTCAATGACACTGTTACCTGCAGGCTTTATGGCAGAAGGTTCACGAGAAAATGACCCCGCGTCCGGCTTTGTTTGCAAAACGCCGGCTTTTTCAAGTCTCTGTTTTCGCTCTTCATCGCTTTCCCGACGCCATTCGACCGACGGTGGAGGCAATGAGTCCAGTGATGGGGGCAATGCAAAGTCCTCCTGGCCACAAGGTTAACCCAGCGTGAAAGAATCTGCAGCTCGACAAAAATCAGACGTCCCGAGACGTCCAGGGGAGTGTGCCAAATCGAAACGGTAACGCACACTGAAAGAGCAAGAAAGGATCCGGGCAGTGAGTTTTATCGTCTCAAACTTGACCGTTTCGCAGGAACTTTCACTGATAGTGACTCTCGTCACCGCGGTGGGGCTGTATCTTTACGTGTCAAACACGTTCGCCAGACGTAAAAACACACGCACAAACGACTTTCTCTCGAGTCAGGCCGACAATCCAAACAAAGGCCTGGACTGGGATGATAGACAACCACTTTTTTGGCGACAATCGCTTGGAAAACTGGGTCAGCACGTTGATCAATATTTTATCTCTGTCTTTTCGGTCCGGCTGCTTTCGCAACGATCAATTCAGCAAACGTCCGTCCACATCGACACCAAGATGTGTGTCTCAAGGTCTGCACAAGACACAGAGAAATTGATAATGCCGCTGCTCAAGAAAATTGAAGCGCGCTTGCGAAGAGCCGAACTTCGCCCCCGTCCGCGCTTGACGTCTGACCGGTCGAACCTGCCATTTCCGTTGTTTTCGTCGATGCGACCCGACATCGAACTGAGCACTTATGTGCTGAACTTTCTTGATGCATGCATAGACTTGTCGGCGTCCTGCGACACCCAGGTCAACTTCACTTTCGACGCGACCACTGAGGGAGTTTATATCTCTGCTGTCTGGAAAAAAAATCAACTCATTGCCGACGCAACAGCTCAAATCGAACTTCTCGATCATATGCGTCTGACGATGAGTGGTGAACAGGTGAGATGGGATTTCAGAATATTCGAATGCATCAACACACTCGAGCAGCATTCAGACACAGCCGATCTGCTGAGTGCCTAATTGCTGACGTCTCGTCCTATTTCGACTTTTTGGAAGTCTTTTGGATGCGCTTTCTGAGATTCTCGGTGGTCAAAGAGTTGTCCCGAAAAGGTGCTGTTTGAGCAGATGATGAATATATCCCTTTGTCGTACTTCGGTGACAGCCACGGATAGACTTCATCTTCGCGATCAAGAATTCCGTAAGTTTGATTGCTGATCGGATAGGAATTGACCTCGCTCTCTTCAGCCTGACGACTGGATACGCAGGCTGGAGTCAAACTGACCAGCACCACTGCTGTAAACATTGCGCGTTTGAATTTCATTGCCCACTCCCGGATCGAGTCAAGCCTCCAAAACCGAAGGCACCAAGCCGACCTAGCAATTCCCGATCCAGAAACAAACAATCGAAAATGAAAGGATTTGAGCAAAAAAACACCGAATCGATGTCGAATTTTCAGACATCTTTCTGCGCGAGTTGTCGATATCTTGGGCATTTGCTCAAGTTCAGAACATCCCTGAAACACACGTTAAACTCCAAACCTAAATTCGGCAAAAAAGCCGAGATTAATTTGGGCTTTATCTTGGTGATTGTAACGTCGAATATGTTAATTGAAGAGAATAACTCGAAACGCAGGACTCCATGAACGAAGAAAAGAAGTTTCTGACAATCCAAGAACTTGCTGGAATCGTAGGGGTATCCACTTCTGCCCTGCGTGCATGGGAAAGGCGTTACTCGATATTTTCTCCGGAGCGCACTCCGGGTGGGCACCGTCTTTATACTCAAGAAGACTTGAAAATCTTCTGGTACGTCACTCATCTCCGCGGTCAGGGCCAAGATTTGAAAGACATCTCGAACCTTGGCCGAGAGGACCTGCTCAAGCAGGCGCAATCCTTTTTTGATATCAAAACGCCCAGTGAAAACGAGGGCGTTGTTCTGACCGACAACAACCTCCCCGCGCCATTTGAAACAATACTTTCAGCCCTCCGACGTGATGACATGGAAGACGCAATACGATCGCTGGAACGGGTTTATGCCCTTTCCAGAAACGCATTGACGTTTGCCGACAACGCGCTCGACTTGATGGTCAAGGTTGGCGAGTATTGGCACAAAGGCGAAATCACGGTAGCGGCCGAACATGCCCTCACCGCCCGACTCAAGCACATGCTTCTGGGTCTGTTCTACTTGAACGATCCAAACGTGGATGAAAGTGAACAACCCATGGCCGTTTGTGCGACCCTGCCGCACGAGCTTCACGAGCTGGGACTGCTGCGCGTGGCGCTGTATTTGAAAAAATGGGGATATCGGGTCACATACCTTGGCGCCAACACTCCCATCGTGGACCTCGAAGAATATTGCTCACGAAAACTTCCTACCTTGGTTGTTGTCAGCTGCGCATCTTCGCTCAACATCACCAACATGCTTCATTCGTTTCAAAAATTGAGTGTCCTCGTGTCGCCCCACTCACCGGTGGTTGTTGGAGGCTCGGGTGTCAGTGTGATTGCTAAAAACCACCCAGACGTCAGAAACCTCATTATTC
>JBDLRR010000198.1:0-2903 GCA_039799985.1 Pseudomonadota bacterium
GACTACCTCAACCTGATGGTCACCCAGCTCAAGTATCAAGATCCCACCAAGCCTATGGAAAACCATGAAATGGCGACCCAGCTTGCGCAGTTCAATACCGTCGAGCAACTGATCAACGTCAACAAATCCCTCACGGATATGGCCAACAAATCTGCCCAGGGAAATATCGACAAGCTCACGCCGTATCTCGGAAAACTGGTTGAGGTCAGCGGCTCGAAACTCAAGGTGGGTGCAGATCAGAAAATCAGCCAAGGCTCAATCGAGCTCGCAGCTCCTGCAGGAAGCGTCAGTGTCCTCATCAAGGATAGCAGCGGAACTGTGGTGAGAACTCTCGGCCTTGGCCAGAAAGATATGGGCCGCCACAATATTGATTGGGACGGCAAGACCGATGGCGGAATTGCAGCCAAGCCCGGTGAATACAACTTTGAAGTCACTGCTTCCTCGATTGACGGCAAAGAGATGAAAGCGAAGACAAGTTTTGTGACCAAGGTTGATGCCATCACAGAACTTGCCTCTGGCGGAAAGCTTGAAACCGCAAACGGAGCAGTGGAAGCAAAAGACATTCTTTCCATCAGACCCGACATCAGCGAGCATGCATCTGTGCAACGTCGCCCCGAAACCAACAAGAATGCTGATGCAAAGAATTCTGAACGTAATGTGAAGAACGACAAGGCGTCGGATGACAAAAATACCGCAGCCGCCGAGCAGGTGAAAGAGAAACAGTCTTCGGGCGCGGAGCGACAGAAGGAAAAACCTGCAACAGCAATCGAGCAGGTGAAAGACAAGCCAGTCGTGACAGCGGAACAAATGAAACAGACAAATCCTCGGCAGGATGCCAAGGCAGACACCAAACCGTCGGCTCGAGTGACAACGGAAAAGTCGGCAAAGACAGAAACAACGAAAGCTATCTGAAAACGCTTTGAAGCGATGGAGGAGTTCATAAATGGCTATTCACTATGCGCTGTTTAGTGGTGTGTCCGGATTGACGGTCAATACCGACGCCATGGGTGTGATATCCAACAATATCGCCAACTCGAACACACGCGCGTTCAAGGCTGACCGCGCCGAATTCGAAGACCTTTTGGCGATTAACCTCAACGAGCACTCACAGCTCGGTCGCGGTGCCCGCTTGCGAAGTATCACAACCAACTTCACGCAGGGCGCGTTGTCGCACTCCGGCGGTATCACCGACATGGCAATTCAGGGTGAAGGCTTCTTTGTCATGCGCACCGGTACCAATGATGGTGACTCGGGCTCAATGACTTATACGCGCCAAGGAACCTTCCGTTTCGACCGGGATGGTTACATTACCGACGTCCATGGTCAGAAGCTCCAAGGCTTTCTTGCTGCTCAGGATGGCAAGCTCGAAACTCGTATGCAGGACCTGATGATCACGACAACATCCATCACTCCGGTTCCCTCCTCGAAAGTCACGATGAACGTGAACCTCGACTTGCGTGAACCAGTGCTGGTTGAGCCATTCGACCCGCGCAGGGCAAACGAAACATCCAACTATGCATCGACCGTCACGATTTACGACAACTTCGGTCAGTCACACCAAGCAACAGTTTACTTCTCCAAAGACAAAGAAGGAGACAACAGCTGGACCTGGCACGCATGTGTGGACGGCGCCGAAATCAAAGGCGCAACACCCTATGATGAACTGGGTAAACCACTGCCGCACGAAATCGGCTCTGGCAAATTGAAGTTCGATGAAAACGGAAAGCCGGTGATGAACTTCCGCACCAAGGAAGGCAAACCGAGCTACATTGACGTGATGGAAAATAGCGACGCACACGAAGTCATATTTGCCAACGGCGCTGCCCCACAGAAAATCCAATTCAACTTTGGACCCGTTGAAGACGAAAACGGGCGCATTGGAAAGCAGACGTCGACAAGCTTGGCAACCCGTTCCAACACCATGTACCACTCACAAAACGGTTCGGAAGCCGGCTACCTCAAGTCCCTCAAAGTCGACCAGGAAGGTAACCTGCGCGCGGTTTACACCAACGGTCTGGAACGACGGTTGGGAGCTGTGGCATTGGCGACTTTCCCAAGCCCGGCTGGCTTGCAAAAGACCGGACAAAACTGTTACGGCCAGACCTACCGATCGGGTGAACCGAGCGTGGGTGTGCCACAGACTGGTTCCCGCGGAGCGGTTTATTCGGCATCTCTCGAGGAATCCAACGTTGACCTTGCGGGTCAGTTCGTGGACATGATTACGACCCAGCGTGGTTTCCAGGCGAACTCCAAGTCGATTACGACTTCGGACAGCATGCTCGAGGAGATCATCGGCTTGAAACGTTGATGAAGGGGAATGATTGAATTCGATCCGCTCTGAATTGAGCGAATTGATTGTTGGTGTCTACAGGTCACGGGATTCCATTCCCGCTGGCCTTTTCTGTATTTTCAGGACACTTTTTTTTGCGGCTGTTGGTGCCGGTGCGGCTGAATTTTTAACGTCAATCTTTCCCGAATTTTCCTGGACATTTCGGAGTCTGGCGATTTTCTGGATTGGCACTCGCATGCGCGCACTGGGAAACATGATGCACGAATGCAGCCATGGTACCTTCGTCGGCAACGCTTCAGCCAACTCACATTTCGGCCATCTTCTGGCGGCCCTGGATTTGAGTTCTTTCAGCGATTATGCGCGCCAGCACACAACACATCATGCTTACCTGGGGGATCCCGAACGAGACCTTGACCTCAGGGATAGATTTTTTCTCCTGAACAGAGGAAGAAAATGGGGGTCGGTTGCCTCCTTATTCTTGCTTGCCTTGTCGACAGTGCCTGTTTGGATCCTGATGCTTCGACCTGTTTTCTGGGCAAGCAAGGCACCACGCTGGAGCAATTACACGCGAGTCTTTGTTCTTTGCGCTGTAGCACTGGGACTCTTTTATTCG
>JBDLRR010000199.1:0-30142 GCA_039799985.1 Pseudomonadota bacterium
AACCCGAACGCCTTTTCCATTTAAAAAAACTTCACACATGTCCATGGTCATCCTGAAAATCTCACCAACAGGAACAAAACCACTTGGTGTTCGTTAACCGGTGGACGCGTACATGCGGACAGAATCCGTCATATGAACCAGATGCTTCAGTTGTCTTTCGACACTGGAAATTGATTTTTCAAATGCAGCCCTGTCGTCGGAAAAGCGATTTCTCTTGATCTCTTCGACACGGAGTATCAAAGTTCCGATCGGGTGGCTCAACTCGTGAACCAGACGCGCACTCATTTGTCCTACTGTCCTCAACCTGTCATCATGCATGCTGCTTTCAGTAAGTTCTCGTGATTCATTGTCCGAACCAGTTTCTTTGAACGCCTGTTCCACAGCACCAGACAAAAATCCACGCTTGACCGTCGACCAGCGCATCAACGAAAAACTGAGAACAAATAGAGTTGCTGTAAGTACGTCCCATTCAGTGTCGCGGAGGTTCCCAGTCTGCAACAAAAGCAGATGAACAAAAACACCAACCAAACCCGCCGCAACGAAATCTGCCCACTGACGGAGTTTTTCGCTGAAGGCAAATACTCCAACAAAAAGCGCCTGCGCAGCCATCAAATAAATAAAATTTGTACCGGGTGTGTTCATCGGTCAGTCGCCCACGTCTTGTGCCAAATGATTCACTGTCATATCGGAAGCAACCGACAAGGGTGGAGTGAATAATTTTCAGTGCATCAACGTTCCGGGCGTGTGGCAATTTCGCGGATAACCAAAAAGCACAAAGATTCGTCGGGCAATGCCGGTGGGTTTAACCAGAGTCCGCCGTCCAGGTAGGGATTGGCACCGCCCGCCGGAACGCGAGAACAGACTGAAATTTCGTCATGGTGAGTGTTCCAGTCCTCGGCTCCCCGTGTGGATTGAAGCACCTCAAAAGTTTTCTTTTCCCATCCCCCGCGGCACGCAACCCTGCAAAAGTAACCGCTGTTCCCCGGAAGCATTTCGCCCTGGGTGATCCAAATCTTGTCGGTCGGATTGATGAAAGGGAGGGGACTCGGCCTTGGGGGGGTTCTGGGTTGTTTGGGAGTTGGGGTCGGTTTTAAATTCTCAAAACGTGATTCTGTGGATGCTTCAACACGTCGCTTGACCAGCACCAACATCAAACCCAACAACATGAGCAGCAAAGACAAATCGAAGAATTTTCTTTGCCATGTTCCTGAAAATCTCGGCATATTTCCACTCCCTTGTGCAGGTGTGGCTTATAGCAGCGTCAACAAAAACTCTCCCGCTGCAATTTTTTTCATCTCCAAATGATGTCGAGCTGACGAAACGTCGCTCAGAAGAGTTTCTGAACCGGCTCTGAAAGGCACGTCCATGATTTACACTCCTGTAAAAAATTTCATCTTCATGTGCGCAATTTCAGTCACAACCATGTCCTGCAAGCAGCGGGCTTACAACCAGTCGAAAACCAAAGATTTGGTTGGTGGCGGTGATTCCATGGTGACGATGTGCACCCTGGTCGCGCCTTCTTTTACCGAGGCGCCTCAGGACGCAAAAGCCGGAGTCAGGGTTGCATGCCAAGGCCAATGCAACGGCTCGGATTATCGCAACAGAAAATTTTTCGTTTCCAATGAAGAAAAAGTCTCAGGCATAGAATTCTCGGTCAAACTGACCAGCGGAAAAGAGATGAGGAATCTTTTCGTTTTTGCTCCAGAGAATGCTTTGATGCCCTCTCTGACTTCACTCAAGCTCGAAAATCCCGAAATTCAAAAGACCCTGGCGAATTATGCGCTGGACCCCGCGAATGTCGCCAACCTGGCGATTCCAACTGATGGAAAACTGCTTCTTGCAACCGGAACAAAAGCCTCATTGTCCAATGCTGGCTTGTATGATGGTGGAACGTTGGATTGCGGTGGTCAACCCGTAGATGGGGCTGTTGACCTTGAACAGTTCAAGGAACAGAACCTCAAGGACGTGAAAATTTCAGCGGCAACGCCCTGAATCAGAAACTGCTCTCTAGCCCGAGCGATCCACCAAACCAGGTTGCGGAACCCAAGACAAGATCCACTCCAGCGCTGAGTTGAACTCCATCGAGTATCTGTGTCCTCGCGAATGCCCCACCCGTCAGACCAGCACCATATTTGGCTTTTTCTGTCATGCGGAGTGGTTCTTGAGAAACAAGACGCTGAACAGCAACTCCACCTTGAAGCAGCAAATCAAACAATTTGGTTTCGAAAGGTGCTGCACCCAAACTAACTTGTGCCCCAAGACTCTGTGCAGACCAATTCAGGTCAGCAGAGGAATCCACACCACTGAAAGTGAAATAGGCGGCACCAATACTGGTATTGTTGATATCCAGAAACGGCAGAGAAAGATCCAAATCCGCGAATCGCTTGCCCGCATAGACTCCTGCGCCAAGTCTGTCGCTTTTGAATGATTTCTCTGATGCAATGCGGCCGCCACCAAGTCCTGCCCGCAATTGAAAGGTCCACTCTGGCGCAGCCGGAGGGCGAGCTGCGGTCGGAGTTTCAACCTTCTTTGTTGTATCGGCCGCGGGCGCAGGCGCGGGCGCGGCGGATGCCGGCGCCTTTTCACCTTCAGGCGTTCCCTTTCCAGGCACCTCTGAAGCGCTGCCAGAAGACTCTTCTGCCAGTGCACGTTGAGGCAAGACCGCAACCAAACCAGCAGTCGACAGCAGAGCAGACACTAAAACCAATCGATTGTTTGCAGATTTCATAATCAAGTCCTTCCGGGATGCGACTTTTGAGCGGACCGATGCACGCGCGACTTGCCTGATTCAGAGTCCCAGCGACAACAGCCAGACTCTCTGATTTTCTTTGCGGTCGAAAAACAAGTTGGGCTCGATGTAACTCGCAAGGCGCAACTTGATGAACGAACGCAATTCAACACCAGCAGACCAACCACCATTTCCCCAGCCACCGTCGACAAGAGCGCGAATGTAACGCGAACGAAACCCCGCTTCTGCTCCGAACGCAGGCTTGAGTTCCGCGGCGCTGGGTCGATTGATTTCTTTCAACTCACCCGATAAACGAACAAACCCAGCCCCATCCACCGGGGTGACACTGAAACCAACGTTCACGATCTGTTTGATGAGATCGGGAGCGCCCACAACGTCAACATCTTTGAGAAACTCAACGTTCGAAAATGCTGACGAACCAGTCTTGTAGAGACGAGTGTCACCAAGGTTCTGGATCGCAAGTCCGAAGGTCGGAGACATGGCTTCAATCGGAGTCACCATGAGCCCGACGTCCACTCCTCCACCATGACCAATGCCTATGATGTTCTTCAGGGTCTGTTTTGGATCGACGGCTTCCGCCAACGAAATATTGGCCCTTCCACCTTGAGCCCTCAGCTTGTAGTACGGAGCGACACCAACATTGAGTTTGCCGTCCAGAAACCGGTGCGCGTAACCAAAGCGAAGATCCTGGTCTGCAAGAATAGCAATATCGGCGATTTCAGGGAGGATCTTTGCATGCACACCCAAACCGATATCGGCAGCGGAAGTGTAGGCCATTCCCCAGCGTGCCTGAGCCCAGTAACCCTGAAGTTTTATGCCCGTAGCTGCCGTTCGGCTCGAAACAACATCGCCAATCTTCGAAATGCTGTCGACCACGACCGAAGTGTCTTTGTTGCCGGCAAAATCCTTGGCCGAGGCAGAAATCTTGTCAAAGTCGTCCATCAAAGCACCAATGCCACCAGAACCAAGGCTGACAGACAAGGTGCTTTCGACCAACGCGGCAAAGGTTGAATCCAATTTTGCCAAACCCGCAGGGTTGTAGAAAAGCGCATTCTGATCATCTGCGACAGCCGTGAAAGCTCCACCCAATGCAGACGGCCTGGCTCCTACGATGTGACCAGGGATCCGAAGCGACGGAGCTTCAGCATGGGCCACCGTGGAAATCAGCGAAATGGCCAAACCGATTGACGATCTGCGCAACAAACTTTTCATTCTGAAGCACTCCCTTGAATCCCTTGCGGATGCGTCTGGAGACGAAACATCACGATGTTAAAAAGGAGGTGAAGATTTGTAAAAGCAGGCTCGTCAATGTGGTGTCACGTGTTGTGCAGCAAGTTCCTCGTACCGGGACACGATCACCTTGCAATAGGCAAGCCAGTCGATGGAAACACTGGTTGCTCTGCCGTCCACAGCAGCCTCGTTTGCGAGTTTCAAACCTTCTTTGACTTTTTCCAAGTCGCGCTCGGCATGCTCTGCCGCATATTCGCTCTTTTCGATGAGTGTCTTGAGTTTTGGTCGATTTGAAAATCCAACGTAGGGCAATTTCGAGGTCAGCATTCTCGGAGAGTCAATGTGCCGTAGTTGCGCCAGCTGCTCTTGAGCACCTTCAAAAAATCCCATTTCGCGCACGACCGCTTCCATGACGGATTGCTTGATTTCCATCCTTTGGAAAGCATTCTTCAATTCCTGATTGACCCGTTCACATCTATTGAATTCATTGCGAATAGACTCAATTTCATGGGCATGTTTTCGAGATTTCTGATCGGCGATGTCTCGATTGGCCAGCAGCTCGTTGATCCCCTGGTTCAAACCCGTTCTTGTCTTTTCCAGCAACCCCAGGAGTGCCTGTTGAGCAGCGCGAAGAGATTGAATCTTGTGCTCGGCTTCTTGAATTTGATACTCAAGGGAATTTTTTCTGAGGCGCGCGAAAAGGTGCTTTGCGTACCAATAAAGGCGGGGTTTGCCTCGCAATGCTGAAGTCTCGGTTTTTTTCAGAAGCTCTCGATAGTGCTTGCGGGCCGCAATGATTGATTCATCGACTGTCGAACGCAATTCCGTCACCGCTCGCCATTCTTCCTCAAACCGCCCAAGAGTTTGAATAAACATCTGCAATGCTGGATCAGCCGAAAGCTCGCACCTGATAATATCTTCAATGACATTACGAATCTTCTGCGGCTCTTCTTGAGCGGTTTTTATGAGATTGTCAATTGAAGCCGCGCCCATGAAGCAAACTCTCCTCGGCTGTCCTGACCAATTTCGCCATCTGATCCACTGCGGATTTCCAGCGGATCCGGGCATCCTCTTGTTGTTCCATTTCGAATGCGTTCAGGCAGAGAAACTCTCTTTGAATCAATTCCTGGGAATCCTTGAACAAGCGGTCCCACTCGCCATCAATTGCACGATTCATCTTGTGTCCCGGCGAATTGAGCTTTCGCATCTCTGATTCGTGAGCGTGTGTTCTTGCCGATATGTCACGCTCCAGCGATTCATTTTTAATTATCTTCTCGTCTATGGACACAGAAAATTCTTTCTTTATCTCGTTGTCCATTGCACGCACACATTCTTCAAAAACAGTTGGATAAAAATCTCCGCAATCGACGCAAGTCGACTTCATTTCGATTGCAATCATCGCCGCAATGCGCTCACAGTCGCGCAGTACTTCACCTATCTCGTCGGTCTTTTTCTGTTTTTCAGCTTCAAAGAGCTCGAGCTGGCGTTCATCCTCTTTGATTCGCCTGGACCACATCAGGATTTTGAGCCTGTCAAAAAGTCCTGGCGCTCCGTCTGTTTTCGCCGATCGCGTGTCTTCGGCATCAAGGAGTTTTTCAATTGCATGCATTTTGGCTCGGGACTTGTCCAGGTCTTCCCTCATTTTACGGAAAGCGTTCAATTCGGCCTTCCATCGCCAACCGAGAAGTTGGTCGCGGATTTCGCTCGGCACCGTTGCCTCAAAGCAATTCCAGATCTCCCGGCGTTTCAAGATCCAATCCTGATGACCCTCACCTGGCGGATTGATGTATTGTGCAAACTGAGAATCAACCTGCAGGACCCAACGCGGAAGTCCTCCCACGAACGGCATTGTGTCGGCAGTTTCATTGCTCTTTTTGATGGTTTTCTTTACGCCAATAATGGTCGAAAGCTTTTCAAGAGCATTGTTGAGTCCAAGATATTGCCTGCTCGTCTTCTTTTCTTTGCTGTTGGTCACAAGCAGTTTGATGCGGGCAATCAGAAGAGAAAGCGTTCGACTGTCAGTCAACGCTTCCGCAAATTCACTTTCAGGCTTGTCAACCAACCGTTCTTTCATAACGCCAGTTTAACAGGAGCCCGCAGCCTGTGGGTGGGAATTTTTGGCCGTCCAGTGCGGGTGATTGCCTTCAGGCACGAGAAGAGCGCCAAAAGGATTCAATCCATTTTTGTTCTGTGCGGGTCAACGAATCCCACATTTTCAAGAGCAAATCGGGTCTCTGCAATGCCGTCCGTTTGAGCTGCTCTCTGCGTCTGTACCGTGCAATATCTGCATGATTACCGGAAAGCAGGACGTCAGGAACTTTCTGCCCAGCAAACTCCACCGGATGCGAATACTGCGGCGCCTCCAAAAGTCCATCTTAGAAACTGTCTGCAACAGCGCTGACCGAATTTCCCAAAACACCCGGAACAAATCGAGCAATTGAATCCATCATACATATTGCTGCAGGCTCACCACCCGACAATACAAAGTCGCCGACGGACAATTCGTAGTGTGCCCTGGAAGACACAAATCTCTCGTCGAAACCTGCATAACGTCCGCACAGAAAAACCAAATGTTCGGTTTCCGTGGCAAGCCTTTTTGCCCATTGATTGTCGAAGACTTTGCCGCCCGGAGAAACATGAACAACTTTGGTGGAAGCTCCGCAAACCGAATCAAGAGTTCGCGTGCAGACATCGGGAAGCAACACCATGCCGTCACCACCACCAACCGGATGTCCATCAACGGTCCGGCGGGTATCGTTGGCAAAATCACGTGGGTTGACCGTGTCAAACGACAAAAGATGTTGTTTGATTCCGCGCGCAAACACTCCCTCCTCAATCAGAGGAGTAAACATTCCCGGGAATAGCGTGAACGCCGTAAGACGCAACGTCATGAGTTTTGATCATCCAAAAATGCGGGCTCGTTTTTAACAACAACCTCTCTCTTTTCCTCATCCACACTCAGGATGAAGCTTTCCAGGAAAGGGTAAAGGATGGTCTCCTCGCTGTCCTTCTTTTGAATCTCAAGAGTCTCCTGCGCCCCAAAATTATGAACCGCCACAACGGTACCATATGGTTCGGGGCTTCCATCGACCATCACCACGCAACCCAACAATTCACCGACGATGTACTCGTCTTCACTCTTCTTGATTTCGCTGCGCGCGACAAACAAATGCGAATTGTAGAGCGACTCGCAGGCTTCACGATGTCCGATTCCGGCAATCGAAAGTGCGAGTTTTCCGCCACTCACAAAAGCCTTCTCAACCACAACAAGCGTATCGGCCTGACCCTGGGTTTTGAGCAGAACTTGCTTGTAGCCGGGCCATTCCACCCGATTGTCCTCGGTTTTGAGAAAAAATGCTCCCTTCACTCCGTGGGGTCGTCCCACCTGTCCCAACCAAAAATACCCCTCCGGGACGAATTCGGGTCGCTGAGCGCCGTGGTTGCTCTTCATGTATTCCTTGCCCTCCGCGTCGGGTCTGACGACGTAAAGACTCAATTATAGACCAGACCCCTATTTTGCAATTAGAAGACTCTGAGGCCGCCCCATCCGGTGGCCGTCGGGTGGAGCTGTTATGAGCTGGGCTGATTATAGTGTTTTCCTCGTTTCCCAAGCATTTAGTGAAATTGGCGACCACCTTTGGGCGCTCGGTTTGCGCAACTATCTGTTTGAAAACAGCCCCTGGACTCCCGCCGCTGGACTGGCAGCCCTTTTTATCATCCAGGCAATCCCCGTTTTCCTTTTTGGCCCCTGGATAAGTCAGAAGATTCAGCAGCAATGGCGAAGGGTTGCCATCACCGCAGATGCCGGGCGACTGGTCGTCACAGCGGCGTTTGCGATCTTCCTTTATTTCCAGGGAGGGTTCGGTGAAACCGGTGACGTCGTTTTTGTTCTCCTCGGTGCCCAGTTTTTGCTTGAACTGGGAACCATCGTTTTTCAGAACTGTCGTCATTGTCTAATCCCTGTGTTGTACCCGAATCCCGACGACATCTCGCGCGCACATTTATGGGCGAATGTGGCAAGCCTATCGGCAGCTGCCATTGTTCCCCTGCTTTTTTTGTTGGCTTTGCCTGCGGGTAGTAAAATCCAACTTCATTGGCTGATGTGGGCCGCAGTGGTCGATGCTTTCACTTTTTTTGCAAGTGGAGCCGCATTGTTTGCATTG
Source organism: Pseudomonadota bacterium (assembly GCA_039799985.1). GTDB lineage: Bacteria > Bdellovibrionota_B > Oligoflexia > Silvanigrellales > Silvanigrellaceae > RFOM01. Next base: position 8,143 of record JBDLRR010000199.1, read on the forward strand.
CGCAGGTCTGAAAAACTCAAAAAACTACAGAACGAGTCTTCTGGCTCATCGGCTGAATCAAGCATTTCACCTGTGCGGCAGTTTCAAATCGGTCTTGAGACGGCCCGCAAATATCCCGTGGTTGTGAAAATCCTGTTCTTCTCGTTCCTTTATAATCTCCTTCTTATGGGACCAGTTGAAATTGGTCTTGTGACTTTTCTTCGCAAGGACCTCGCGTTGCCCCCGGCCTCGCTTGCAATCAACCTTCTCCTGTTCGTGAGTGGCTTGTTTGCAGGTACGTTCGTCGCGAATGCCCTCTGGAAAACAAAAAATGCAGACCACCTGAAACGGTTCTCGCATTCCATTTTTTGGGATGGCATCACCTTTTTTCCGATTTGTGCCTTTGCCCTGTTGCAAACAGTCCTGCCAAAGGATTTGTTTTTGTCAGGACTCTGCATTCTGTTTTTTCTTCACTACACACTCGTCCCATTTGTAAAAGTCAGTCGACTTGCAGCTATCCAGACGTTGTCTGAATCCAAACACTGGAGTTCTTTGCTTGGCTTTCACGCGGTGGCAGTTGAAGGGGCAGCAGCCATCTCGGTTGTGCTTGTTGCATTTGCCTTCCCAGAAACCTCGGGCATGCTGCTTCTCGCCTTGGGGGGATTGGGAGCAACACTCTGCGGGATGATCGGAATTTTCTTTCTCAAACCCAAACTTGGCTCGGCAGAGAGCAGTGGGCTCAATCAACTCAGCGAATCTCTGTGAGGCCTTTCACGTGAACGACGGTCAACCAACTCTCTATATTGTCGCAACCCCGATTGGAACCCTGTCGGACCTTTCGCAAAGAGCCCGGGATATTTTGTCGCAGGTCGACTTCATTGCGTGTGAAGACACCCGCCGCACCAAAGAGCTCTTTCTTGCCCTTGGGCTTCGCCATGGAACACTGGTGAGTCTTCATGAACACAACGAACGTGGCAAATCAGATTCGCTTGTCGAGCGAATCAAAATCAGCAGCCAACAGAAAGCAGCGCTCGTCAGTGATGCGGGCACTCCGGCCATCAGCGACCCTGGAGCTCTTTTTGTAGATGCGTGCCATACGGCAGGCATCAAGGTTGAAAGTGTTCCTGGCCCATCGAGTCTGGTTTCCGGGATCGCTGCGTCGGGTTTTTTGCGGCCCAGAATCATTTTCTCGGGATTTCTTGCCCGTGGCGCTTCTGAACAGAAAATCGAGTTCCGCCGCTGGACAGCCCTGGCGCCCTGCATTGGTGTCTGTTTCGAAAGTCCAAATCGTGTCTTGTCGACGTTGAAAAACGCTGGCGAGATCTTTCCTTCCGATGTCATGGTCTGTGTTTCACGCGAAATTTCGAAAAAATTTGAGCAGCACATCCGCGGGAAAATTGCGGACGTTGTTGAGCAGATCATAAATGCCGAGCAGTTCCGGGGTGAATGCGTGCTCTGCTTCGACTTGCCCGAAAGCTTGCAGTCTCAAACGCTGACGACAGCTGTTTCGTTTGAAGATGCGGTCCGAAAAATTGTAGACTTGATGGACAGCAATCCAGAATTGCGCATCAAAGAACTGACAAAGAAGTGGTCAGAGGAACACAATTTGAATGCCAAAGATCTCTACAATGCTGTCATTGAAAGTCGCAGAAAATGAATCTGCACCGCCCCCCCATCTCAGCTCAATTGTGGGAGCAAACAGAGAAACTCCTCGACAGGTGGTTTGCAGAAGGGCTCACTCGCTCCAGCGTTCTGCCTTTCAGATCATCAGAATTCGAGCACGATGCTGCCCTTCTGGGTGCCAAGGTTTTCAAACGCGGGGCCCGCTGCATTCGCGATCTCGACAGCAATCAGGAAACGCAGCTGGAAGAGCCACAGGAAAAAGAATCCGCCAGCAAAATCATGAGCCTATCCGGCTGGAAGGAACTCATCTCGGAAAACAACCACGACTTCTTTGACGCTGCTTCTTCAATTTTTATTGTCGATCGAAAACTCGCAGAACTGCACCCCTTCGTTGTCTCGAGCCTGAACACGCTCGGCATTCGAGTTTTGACGATTGACTGCACTGAGCAGAACAAAAACCTGACGACAGCAATTTCACTCTGCCGGATGATCGACATGAGCTGCACAAGAATTGTCGCTGTCGGCGGCGGAATATGTTGTGATGTTGCTGGTTTTGTTGGCGGCTTGCTGGATGTGGAAATCGTCATGGTGCCGACAACCTTGTTGGCGGCAGTGGATGCCGGAACAGGTGGCAAGACGGGAGTCAATCATCCATCGGCGGGCAAAAATCAAATAGGACTTTTCGCCAACATCAAATCTGTTGTGCTGATTAACGATCTGTTCAAGACACTCACTCCGCAACTTGTCCATGAGGGCCTCGGCGAAATTGTCAAACATGCGTGGCTGAATGGAAAATTCGAGACCTGGAAAACTGCAATCGAGACGCTGCTCGATGATTCATCCACACAGGCCTTTGCCGATGCCGGCGTGATTCAGCTGATTGAAGAAAACATCACATTCAAAAAAACAGTGGTACAAGCCGACCCCCGCGAAAAAAACATCCGGGTGATGCTGAATCTGGGTCACACCATCGCACACCTGCTCGAGTCGCTGTCGCTTGAAATCAGCAAATCCGAAGCTCAGCAATGTATTCCATCACACGGCCAGGCCGTCAGCTTGGGGCTGTGGAGTTTGATGGAATCCGGCCTTTTGAGCAATCCACCCGACGGTCTGAAATCGGTATTGCAGCGCCTCAATGATGCCTCAGGGTTACGCTTTCCAATCCTCCGGATCGGGGAATTTCGCAAACAAGCGGTCCATATTCTCTTGCAAGACAAAAAAAATATCCAGAATAATTCTTCACTCAATGAGCAGCGCGTACGCTGTGTGTTGCCAAGCTATGGCTGCCTGAAGACCATTCCGGATTCACTTGCCATCGATGATTTTCTGTCTGCCAACACTGCTGCCCTTTTGCCGGATGAATTGATTGACCACCTGCTCCGAACGGGTCTTGTCAGATGAGGAACTCCATGATTTCGAACCACCTGGATCTCATTCCGGAGCAGCTCTGGCTCAGCTTCAACAACGACAAAACAGTCGCGACGCTGAATTTTCACCACGAAAAGTCACGCAATGCTGTTTCCGCGGAAGTCGCTGGCGCATTGTCAGAACTCAGCGAAGCATTCCTGGGCAACAACAATCAACACCCGATCATGGATTTTCTCAAAGAAGAGAAACTGCTGGTGCTATCACTCCGTTCGCATTGCGAAGGAGTTTTTTTGTCGGGCGGAAATCTCCATGAACTTGCCTCAATGCCACACCCGAAAGGTGAACTCTTCACCAAACAGATGCGCCGCTTTACTCAAATGCTCCGCTCGGCACCGTTTGTGACCGTCGCGATCCTCAACGGGATTGCTGCCGGAGGAGGGGCCGAAATAGCACTGGCCGCCGACTTGCGGCTGTCGATTTCAAAAGCCGTTCAAATCCATTTTGCTCAAACATACTGGGGCGTGCCTGCGGGTTGGGGAATGATGTCCGACCTCTCCCTGAAAAACATTTTTGGCGGTGAAAGACGCCGTGGAATTGCCATGGCCGCTCAGGAGAGTCTCGACCTGGAAGCTCTTTGCATACACCAGCTGATCGACGCCCGATTTGAAAACACGGATTCACCCGAGGTCGCTTCACAGATGTGGCTCGATGCGTTCGTTGAAAGGTTATTGCGCTGTCCCGAGCAACTCAGGAACGCTCTCATTGTGGAACGGCCTCATGTCCTGGCTGACAAACTTGCGGATTTTGATAAAAATCTCTTTGACCAATATTGGTTGGGTCCTGTTCATCGGGGCAGAATCCACGAATACCGGGAAATGCGCAGCAAACAAAAGAAAGACAGTTGAGATATGTTTCAAAACCGATCGCGCTCGTTCGTCGCCGGCTTAAGTCTTGGCTTGCTTTCAGCCTGTGGCGTCAAGGCCGCCCCAACACCAGTTCTCGAGACTCCTCAAAGCCCGCTCCAGCGGGAAGTTGAAAGACGAGCCACAGAAAAGCAGGAAAAGGAAAGAAACAAAGGGAAGAATCGTCCATGACAGCATCAGACATTTGGCCAAGAACGCGTTTTTTCGATCTCTTCCAAGTTGAACATCCGATCGTTCAAGGCGGTATGGTTTGGGTCAGCGGAGGAAAACTTGCAGCGGCTGTGTCGAATGCAGGCGCATTGGGGCTCATTGGGGCCGGCTCGATGAAACCCGATCTGCTGCAACATCACATCCGAAAGGCCAAGGGCCTGACCTCCCGACCATTTGGGGTCAATGTCCCTCTCCTCTATAAAGAGACGCAAATTCAACTTCAGATGGCCATCGATGAAGGCATCAGGATTTTTTTCACAAGTGCTGGTTCTCCCAAAACCCACACCGCTTGGCTGAAATCACAGGGAGCCACAGTTGTGCATGTGGCCAGCACTCCAGAGCTTGCGTTGAAGTGCCAGGATGCTGGGGTGGATGCCGTCGTCGTTGAGGGATTTGAAGCTGGTGGACACAATGGCCGAGATGAACTGACAACGCTTGTTCTTTTGCAACAACTTAGGGGAAAATTGAATATTCCATTGATTATAGCTGGCGGCATAGGCTCCGGAGCAGCAATTGCTGCGGCTCTGGCCCTGGGTGCCGATGGTGTCCAAATTGGAACCATGTTTGCTGCCACACAAGAGAGTTCGGCCCATCCTGCCTTTAAACAAGCGATGATCGACGCCAACAACACTTCCACTTTTCTGCGCATGAAAAAACTCGTTCCGGTTCGATTGTTGAACAACAACTTCAGCAACATAGTAAAGGTGGCCGAAGAAGACTGCGCCGATGCTGAAAAACTTTCGCAAATCCTGGGCAAAGGACGCGCAAAAGCGGGGATGTTGGAAGGCGATGTCGTGGACGGAGAGCTTGAAGTCGGACAGATTGTTTCCAACGTCAATTCGATACCTTCCTGTCAGGCTCTGATTTCTTCATTGATTGTCGACTTTGCCGAGGCAAAAGAGCGCATTTCCAAATAGCAAAAATTACAGAATTTTTTAATTTAATTTGCCTGATTATAAAATATTTATTGTCGATTTTATTCATGCCACACCTGCACTTTGCGGAATAATTTTCCTCATTGAAAAATTTTTTATCTCCATAATTCCGGCCGTTTGAAAAAAATGTTGAACAAGCTGGCTAAAGACTGCCGGTCGAACCCCGAACAGTATGGTGAAAGTTCTGCAGCACACGGCACAGGGAAATGCCGGCTGGGAGCTTGAGGGCAACAGTTCAGTTAGAGATTCATGGAGGAATCGCTCATGGGTTTGCGCATCGCCAGCAATGTTCAATCTCTTTCGGCTCAGAGAAATCTGAATTCGACCTCGGAGGCCAACAATGCAAGCATGGAAAAACTTGCATCTGGTTACCGAATCAACAAAGCTGCAGATGACTCTGCGGGTTTGGCGATTTCAGAAAAATTGAAGGCCGACATCCGCGGTATCAACATGGCACGCAGAAACGCAAGCGACGGTGTTTCTCTTATCCAGACTGCTGAAGGTGGTTTGAATGAAGTTGGAAACATTCTCGGCCGCCTCCGCGAACTCGCAGTCCAAGGTTCTTCCGACACAGTTGGAGATACCGAACGTGGATTCCTCAACAAGGAATTTTCTCAGCTGAAAAATGAAATCACGCGCATCTCGCAGTCCACAGAATACAACGGCACATTGCTGATTGGCGGCGACCTCGAAGGTGCCGACGAAAATCTGAGAACACGCAGCAATGCGTATCCTTTGGAAATTCAAATCGGCAAGAACTATTTTGCAAGTTTGGATTCCAAGGATCAGGCAGCGCCCATCAACGTCCTGAGAATCGACCTCCAGGACATCAACTCCACGGTGGGCGAAAAAGGACTCAACCTTGGCGAAGCAGCCGATGACGGCGCCCACGTCAACAGCAAAGATGCGGCACAGCAATCCATTGACCGTCTCGATCAGGCGATTACAAAGGTTTCAGGCTATCGTTCGACTCTCGGCGCTTTGCAAAACCGATTGAACTCGGCCATGTCAAACCTGTCGGTTCAGGCTGAAAACGCGAACGCAGCCAACAGCCGCATCCGCGACACGGACTTTGCCGACGAAAGCGCAAAACTCACCCAGACAAACATCCTCAAGCAGTCAGGGGTTGCCGTTCTCGCTCAGGCAAACCAAACTCCGCAGCTTGCATTGAGATTGCTTGGCTGATTGACCTCGACATGAGAAAAGCGCCTCCTGGTCTGACAATGTCCGCAGGAGGACGCGAAATGAAAATTGCCCTCATAGGTGCTGGTGCAGCAGGCGCAGCCTGCGTCTCGGTCCTGCGTTCTCGCGGGGCCGACTTTTCCTTGTTTGAAAAAGCACGCGGTGCAGGAGGCAGGCTCGCGACACGAAGGGTAACCCTTTCAGCCGATGCCACCGAACTTCGCTATGATCATGGCGCCCCGTTTTTCAATCTCACACAAGACGGCCACAGTCCGATTTTGCAGGACTTGCAGAACAGCAAGATTATCCAGCCAATGGAACAGGGCTTTGCCTCTTGCCCCGACATGCCTCGCATGGTCAAAGAACTCTTGGGAAACAGCTCAACCCATTTCAACACCGAAGTGCTAAATCTGGAACGACGTGACGACGGCTGGTATGTGAATGCAAAAATCAAAGCCGACAACGACAGGCTGGAAACTTATGGCCCTTTTGATGCGGTTGTCAGCACTGCCCCAACACCTCAAACACTGAAAATAATCGAAGGTCATTCATGCAGCTGGCGGATTGAATTGCAAGCAGTAAACTATGCGCCCTGTTGGGCGCTCATGTTCAGTATCCGCCAGGGCCATTTTCAGAAAAGTTTTTATGAAGGCAAGAGCATCTCGTCGTTGGTTTTACAAAACTCAAAGCCCGGACGCAGCGTGCCAAATGGAATTTCCTCTTGGGTCGCCTATGCATCACCCGAGTGGAGTACGGTCCAACTCGAAACAGACAACAGCTTGGTCCTGCAAACAATGCTCGACGAAGCTCTGAGCATGATCTCTGCTTCAAAAGACCAGGTCATTCACTCTGCTGCTCATCGTTGGCGCTACAGTCAAACGATTTCCGGCATCGACAAGCCTGCGTTGTTCGATGACGCCGCAGGACTCTATTATGCTGGTGATGCTTGCAGGGGAGGCGGAGTCGAGGGAGCGCTCTTGAGCGGCGCTCTCCTCGGTCAGCACATCGCGGCGCAGTTCAGCCAACCGTTCCAAGATTCCTCAGGAAGGTCGTGAACCGAACCATTGGCATGCACAGCTTAGAAACAACTTTCTTCACGAATGGGCGTGCAATAACGCTCGATCTGGCCAAAGTCGAGGGCAAAATCAACTTGCAGAGCGTGATCATTGTAATCCGTGTCGATGCTGCCTGAAGTTGAGCTTGTTCCGCTCTTCCGGCCAAACACCGGCGAATATCCATTGCCCCCTTGACCTCCCACGGCAATCGCAGTTGCAGGTGCTGAGATTTGCGAAGCCACATCGCGTGCGCAGGTTTGCGTTGTCTGCAGATTTCCCGCAGTAAAGATGTCGGTGATTGGCGAGTAGTTGTATCCACCAATAGCCGCACCTCCATTGGCAACCGGCCCCTGCCCTCCATTGGCACGACTGTTCAAAGTCTGACCGATGTCGCTCTTTTGGAAGCACATCCAGCGTCCATCTTTGCCCAATTCATCTTCCATTTGATCGCGCACACCATCACCCAGAACGCCACCCACCGCCGATCCCACGGTAGGGTATTCGCTTCCATAAATTCGGATGTTGCGATTGTTCCAAATTGCATTGACCTGAAGTTTGTCAACGCACAACGCGTCCTGGTCAGTCGCAGCATTTGCAAGTTGCAGGTTCGTGGCATTGCCGCCATTGCCGGTTGCGGTACCGTCAGCGGAAACTGGACCATTGCTGTTGCGACTATTGATTGACGACAACCGGTAAATGTTGACGTCCTGATCGGATGAATTGACGCAGACTTGATTGCTGCTTGGCGATGAATTGGCCACGCTGGTGGCATCGCCCCCACGACCAGCCGGCGAACCATCGGCAAGTTTCTTGAAATGATTCACGATGCGCGTGTTGGATGTAAAGTCGGTGAGTGAATTGCCCCAAGCCCAGACTCCGCCAACGCCAAAATGCCCATTCCAGTATTTGGCGTTTCCACAAACCCGATGACCGTGACAAAGGCGCCCGCCTTTCCATTCGAAAACATTGATCGTCGAAGAAGACGGAATCAGATAAGACCCTTCATGACAATTCAAGAACATCGTGATCTCACGACCCGCTGTCTTTCCGCTGGTGTCCTGCATGCGCAAGACCAAATCCTTGCATTCTGCATGAGCCTGACGACAAAACCCTGCCGCTGCCAAAACGGCAATCACCTGCAATGACGAAAAGCTTCTTGGCGACATCAAATGTCCTCCTTTGTTAGAGCAATAAGTCAGTCATCCGACGATAAAAAATAAGGGGTTACTTTTCGAACGTCCCGGATACTGGACGAAATACAAACCGTGAGTCAAATTGCCGAAACGACTCTTTCTTTATTGTCATGGTCACGGAGGTTCGCGTGTCGCCGCCGATCAAATCTTTCGCCTGCACAAATCCGCTTCTCGCGGAATATGCCTTCAACTGTTTTCATCCCGAAGACGAAAACCTTGCTGAAATACGTACCCGAGCCGCACATGAAAAATTACCCAACATCCATGTTGGCGGCATGGATGGTCTTCATCTCGAGGTGCTCATCCGATCCGTCGGCGCCCGAAAGGTCGTGGAAATTGGTTCTCTGGCCGGCTATTCCGGACTCTGCATTGCGCGTGCCATTCCCGATGATGGTCATCTGCACTGTTTCGAATTTTTCGAAAAAAACTGCCGCGTCAGTTCTGAGACCTTTTCACGCAACGGAGTGTCACAGAAGGTCACCATCCACCCAGGCGACGCTGTCAGCAACCTGCCGAGAATCGAAAATCTGGGACCATTCGATGCCGTATTCATCGACGCAGACAAAGCGAACTACCCAAATTATCTTGCATGGGCTGAAAAGAATTTGCGCGTCGGTGGGCTCCTGATTGCCGACAACACCTTTGCCTGGGGACTTGTCCTGCAAAACACTTTCGACACAGAATCTCAGCGCAAAGACGCTGAGGGCGTCGATCTTTTCAACCGCAGCGTCGCCAACAGTCCGCTTTGGCGTGCAACCATTCTGCCAACGGGCGAAGGATTGACACTCGCAGTCAAGATTTCAAACCCGGCTTGACCATGCCTTCACATAGGCACCATCGGGATCATAATCCCGCTGTTGTTTGTCAAGATTGAAATGCCGACCACCTCGAGGGTCAAAACTCACTCCGGCTATGTACGACCAATTCCCCCAATTGCTGGCTGCATCATAGTCGATCAACAATGATTCAAAGACAGCAGCGCCCATCCACCAAGGAATCTCCATGTTATAAATCATGTGACTCGCCACATTCTGCCGACCTCGATTGGACATGAATCCCGTCAAAATCAATTCCCTCATTCTGGCATCGACAAAAACATGCCCGCTTCGACACGACAGCAAATCCCTGATCTTTTCCTCGACCTTTTCCGCTTCAAACTCCTCTTTCTGCTGAACACGAAAAAGACCGCCAGGTTCAAAAAAACGCTCCCCAGAGGCCAAAAGATGAAATCTGAAAAACTCACGCCAGAGCAATTCAAAGACGATCCAATAGGTGCTTTTGTTTGCGCCGTGAATTGATTCGCATTTTTTCAATTGATTAAAAACTTGACGGGCTGACAGACAGCCATTGGCCAGCCATGGAGAAAACAAAGTTGAATCCGCTGCGTCCAGCATTCCATTGCGGGTTGAAAAGTAGTTCAGAGCTGCACGTGATTCAAAAAAATAATTATTGAGACGATCAACCGCAGCTCGCGCGCCTCCCTGAATGATTTTTGACTTCTCGTCTGGAACATTGTCGAGATCGACAGCCAGAACAAGCTCCTCCTCCTGGCGGATGGGAAGCCACCATGAATCATCCAACGAGGAAACAGAAACGTCGATAATCTTCAAAACGTTTTTCAAAGATATTTCGCCAGGACAGGACAATCTCAGCGGACGCGACTTGATGTCGGCTTTGTCAAGAATCACCTCGGCAGGCACAAGACTCTCAACTCCAACGGCCTCCACTCCTTTGCGGAATTCGGTGAAAACGGCGGGAATTCGATCCGCTGAAAAAGGAAGTTGTTGAGGCTCAAGCAAAAACTGCGTCCATCCATCCGAAACCTTCCGACCGGCCGTTGCCAAGATGCTTTTAAGCTTGGTCTCAGTATTTCTTTCCTCAGGCGCGCATTCCTTGGAAAAATACAAGACGTCAACCGAGTTGAAATCCATCAGCTCGGGCAGCACCCTTTCCGGCTCCCCCCAGATTTCAAGCAATTCAAACCCGACCCTTGCGAGTTGTCCACGCAAATCATCGAGCGATTGTCGAAGAAATCGGCGTCTGTGCCAACCTGCCCTTGGGATTCCTGCGGCACTGATTTGCCAAAGACGTGGATCATGAACGTAAACAAATGATAGACTTCGGCTGTTGGCGAACGCATCGCGAGCAACAGGGTTGTCGTGCAGGCGCAAATCGCTGCGAAACCAGTAAAGTGCTTTTTCCAAGTAGACTCTCCGGATGGAAATGGAACCTTCCCAAGTCTACACCAGAGTCAAGGAGACTCCACGTGAATTCACGCACAATTGTTCGCGTTGTTCCGGCACAGGCCATTTCAGAAGGAGCTGGCGTCACCGTTCATCGTACGATCGGAACACAGGCACTCAGAAATCTGGACCCGTTCTTGATGCTTGATCATTTTGGGAGCGACAATCCCAACGAATACATCGCCGGCTTCCCGGATCATCCGCACCGTGGATTTATCACCTTCACATATATGCTCGATGGCCATATGCTGCATCGCGACAGCATGGGCAATCGTGGAGACCTTCGTGCTGGCGGCGCGCAATGGATGAAGGCTGCCGCCGGAGTCATTCACTCAGAAATGCCGCAGCAATCGCAAGGGCTGATGCGTGGATTCCAATTGTGGATCAACCTGCCGGCAAAAGAGAAAATGACTCGCCCCGAGTATCAGGAATTCACTCCTGAAGCGATCCCCGAGGTCAAATCAGATGGTCTGCACGTCCGGGTCCTCGCAGGCGAGTTTTCGGGTGTGAACGGAGCGATTGAAGATCCCAACACTCAGGTGCGTTATCTTGACATCCGCCTGGAGCCAAACAAAACGCTGACCGCTCCTTTTCCAGCAGATCATTCCGCGTTCGTCTACGTGTTCGAAGGAACTCTGCAGACGGGTGAGAGTCAACTGCCGACACACAGTTTGGCACTCACGAGTGCTGGCGACTCTTTGACAATGACGGCAGGAAAAGAGGGTGCAAGACTTATCATGGTTTCGGGCCGGCCACTCAATGAACCGATTGTTCAGTATGGACCTTTTGTGATGAACACACGGCAAGAGATTGAACAAGCATTTGCGGACTATCAGGCCGGCAGGTTTGCCAACATCAAGGCCGATATGCGCGGACGCTAAGCACGAAGCTTTGGCTCCGGTTCCCACACCGGTATTTCTAAAATCTCGGCCTGGGTGGGAGCTTTTTTTTGCCAGCCCGGCTTGAGACTTCGTTCAACTTCAACTCGCCACGACGGCCTCACGCGTCGCTCACGTATAAATTCAAGCCGTTTTCGCCCGGAAAACTTTTTACCGTCCAACCAGTCTTGCCAGTCCCGAGAATCCAAAATCACAATCCCGCGATCATGACCATGGCTGAAAACATATGGATCGGGGGCGTCGGTGAGAAGCGTAAAAGTTGGAATCACCTCGCCACTTCCTGGGTCAACCCAGTCGTTCCACAAGCCGATGGCAAAAATAATGTTTTCATCCTGAGGACAAAAACGAACAATGTGCCCGGCACTCTCGCCAAAATAACACGACTCGACAGCACCAGAAATTGGAACAAGACACGTTTGTCCTGAATTGAATGCGTCGCGAAAACTTGGCACCGAATAAATGAATTCCTCGATCGCTTTTCCATCTGAGGAATTTGATGTTGTCCATTTTCCGGAATACGGATCTTTGATTTTTTTTGGACGCGACAACCGCGCATTGTAAGTTTCGAACTGGAATGGCCACTGCTTCGACCACGACGGACAGAGAGAAAAATACTTTTGTTCCAGCCTCACCCTGCCTTCTGAGCTGACAAACAAGACTGGGATTTTTTCATTTTTCAGATATCCGTGCGCACGAAGTTCGAAACCCGCCAGGTCCTCGCCAGCCGGATCGTCCAGATCTGCAAAAAAACGCCGAAAATCGCCCGGAGCGGACGTCAGAGTTACAACGCTGCACATTTTAATCCAATCATTTCAGAGCATTAAAAACACACCCAGAACTCATTCTAATATAGGACAAAATCCGACCGAAGAAACCTCCGGAGAGATGGATTTTTTCCAGGGATTCAAGGCTGATGAAATTTTGGTTCGGGCTCATCTTCGCTGCACTCATGACTTTCGGTTGCAAACAAGCAACCGGAGTAGATGCGTCGTCGAACTCTATCCCGGCAAATGCGGCCGACCGTCGAGTCATGTCAAAAGGAGTCATGCGCCTCAAGACAAGCTACACCTTGAACGCGAATCAATTCAGTTCGACGTGTGCTGCTGTTTTGATCCACACGCCCGAACCATCGCTCAATTATTGCGTCGCAATCTCTGCCGCTCACTGTTTTCGAAACATTCCCGAAAACGCACAGCACTCGCTCGAGTTCGTCGATGGTAAAGGCGAAGTCGTCAAGTCGCATCGTGTTGCCGAAGTCACGATGCATCCGGAATTCACAGCCACCGACGCAACACAAAGCCTGGAACAAGCAGCGGTCGATGTGGCTTTGCTGGAATTCAAATGCGCACTGCCGGAGGCAATCCAACCAGCGCGTATCCTCGACGTTTCGGTCATGCCAGCAGATACAAAACTGTTGACGACCAGGTTTGTCACGGTCAAAACAGAGCAAAAGTCAGGACCAATGGATGCACTCATCGATGGGGTACTGGGCCACGAACCCATGACCTCATCCCCGATTTTTCTATTCCAAAGTCCCGTCGAACTTCTCAGCATTGACTTTCCTGGCCGAGATCTTGGCGGGCAGTCTGCCAACCCTGCGGGCGTTTTGAACCTTTCAAATCCATCGGAAAGTGATACGTGCAATGGAGACGCAGGCGCGCCTGTATTTGCACAAGCAGGACAAGACATCTTTCTACTCGCAACGGCGAGCTCCGGAACTGGATTTTGTGACAAAGAAAAACTGCTCTATTCCATTACTTCGAGCCACTCAAAGTGGATCAACAAAACTCTTGAAATGAACGTGGTGGTTCCAAACACGAGTCCAGAACTACCGCTTTCCGCAGACAAGAGAAGCAAAGAATCGCAGCTGAACGAGCAACAAACAAAGCAAGCTGTTCAACCAAAAATTTTTACAGAAAAACTCACCGATTCAAAAACCAAACTTATGGAATCAGAAATAACAAATTCTTCTGAAAATGAACGAGACTCTGTGGCCGAAGCCTCGATGGTACCCAGCCAGTCACCTACAGTCACACCGTCACCAAAAGCAGTTCATTCTCCTGTCGCTGTCTTGCCGGTTCCCAATGCACTTCCTACAATTCGCCCTCAGATTGCAAAGACTCCCAAAAAGAAACCAAAAGATATTCAACCGTCAAGTATTCCCACAGCACGCCCAACAGTTGCACCCATTCCACCTCCTCCAACTCCGGATGCTGTTGACGAAGAATGCATGGGAATTCGTCTCACGGCCAAGTCGAAATCGGCGGTCTGGGGCACTTTTCTTAAATTGGTGGACAAAGATTTTGCCCAAATTGCAGATGAAAGTCTCAAATGCGAATTCTCAAATGAAAATGAATTGTGCGTGGTTGCAAAACCCATCCCAACAGGCACAGGCAACTCAAGAGTTGTGTTGTCACAGTCGATCAACCAGGCAGGCTGCTCAAAATTTTACTCAGGTCGGACCATCTATATTTTGCAAGACGATTTTCAATTCAGTCCTTGAAACGTAACCCGTCAGTCATTTTTTCTCGCCGCAATTGAACTAAAGTTCACACTGTCATACCTTTGAATTGAGCGAAACAAACAAAGGATGTTGCCGGTGACCAACACAGAAACAAATACGATCCATGCAAGAATTGTGGTTGCGGGTGCATCTGGCTTTGTTGGCATGGATCTTCTGCGCAGACTTTCATCCAAATTTCAGGTCATCGCTCTGACCCGCTCACCCCAAGCTCCTTCGGCTCTTCCGGACCACTTCAACGCCGGAGTCTATTGGCTGCAGTGCAACCTGTTTTCGTTGCGGCAGACGGAAGCGGCACTCGTTCATGCACGATATGCCTTCTATCTTGTCCACAGCATGTCCCCTGGCGCGCGGCTCACACAAGGTAACCATGAGGACCTCGACCTCCTGATTGCCGACAATTTTTCCCGCGCTGCGGCTGGGGCCGGAGTTCACCGGATTGTTTACCTCGGTGGAATTCAACCTACGGGAACGTGGCTTTCAGGTCACCTCCGAGGCCGACTTGAAGTTGAGCAAGTCCTGCGCTCGCGCTCAGCCAACACAGTTGCTTTGCGAGCAGGTTTGATTCTTGGGCCTGGTGGCTCCTCATCAATGATCCTCGTCAGACTCGTCAAACGCCTGCCTGTTCTTGTCTGTCCATCGTGGACCAGAAAAATGAGTTCCCCCATCTCGTTGCGCGACGTTTCTGATTCACTGCTTGAAACGATTAACGAGGAAACTGTCCAACCCGGCAGTTACGACCTCGCCGGTCCAGAGCAAATCAGCTACAGAAAGTTGATGGAACGGGCTGCCTCAGAAATGAATGTTCGCCGAATCTTTATTCCGTTTTTGGGAATTCCTCCCGGATTTTCCAGACTCTGGGTCAGCACCATTACTGGCGCCAGCAGTGAATTGGTTGCGCCTCTGATTCAAAGTCTCGTGGTCGACATGCTTCCTGGCAAAACCGCGCCGGTCTTCAATAAAGTCACCGCAAAAGACGCACTCATGACAGCCCTTCATCAAGCCGAAATGCCAAGGGTACCCATTGAAATCGCACATCAATCCATCGCTCCAGTCGCAAGGCCTGATGTCGAAAATTCAGTGGTTTCGATTCAACGCATCCCGCTTCCAGAGGGTTGGACAGCCTATTCCGTAGCGCAAGATTATGCGCTTTGGCTGCCACGAATGCTCGCTCCATTCATCCGACTCGATCTCACTTCCGATGGCCAACAGTTGCGATTTTTTCTGCGAGGAGTTCGCTCGCCCATCCTCGAGCTGGAATTTATGGTCGACAGAAGCGACAAGGAACGCGCCTTGTTTTTTGTCCGCGGCGGTCTGCTCAGAAAAAAGAACTCCAATCCTTTGTCACGCCTGGAATTCAGAGTGGTGCCGAAAATGCAGGTGGTTTTGGCGGCAGTCCTCGACTTCAGTCCAGCGCTGCCATGGTACATCTACCTCCTGACCCAGGCCCAAGCGCATCGTTTTGTGATGTGGAGATTCGCTGCCAGACTCAAAAAAGCCTCATTGAAACGGCAGGTTCAAAGATAAAACTTGCAAACCCGCAAATCTCCCGATACCCCCCAGCAACACTCCAAAAACCCGGGGGTCTTTGTGATTAAAATGTCGATTTTGCGGTCGTTCCGTTGCTCGTTGTCTGTCTGGACGTTGGCTGTGTCTGGTATGTCGCTGCTCTTGAATTCCAGCCCGGCAGCATCCGCACCACTGGGAATTCAAAACGCCGATCTTGCGATTGTTCTTCCAGCACAAAGAAGTCTGCGAATCGCGGCGCAAGATGTTGTATCACCGCTCAATGAATCCCTTCTTCCGCGCGAACTCCTCGCACAAGTTGAAACCGCCTTCCGCAGCACCGCGGTGGGCGACGCTTTGGAAACGGAAAACATTTACGCCGACTGGACTCTCGTCGGCATGCGCGTCGTGCCATGCTCTCCGCTGGGGATTATCCCAAGCACCGACATTCAAGTATTCTGCTGGCCAGAAGTCAGACTTGTTTGGCAACCGGTTCTGAAAGACTTCCGGCGTTATGCCGTTGTTCTGGATGCCTTTGCAGACGATCGCGCTATCCATGCTCTGTACGATTTCGAACCCGGACTTGTTCTCAACCCCTCTGAGACGATACGCGCGACCACCCTTTTGAATCGAATCCGCACAGCACTCCAGGTGGCTCCAACCAAACCAATGAACATGATTACTGCAGACGAACTGCGGGAATTCGTGATCCTGAGAGACAAAGTCAGCGATGGACTGATGGAGAAAACACGACAACTTCGTTCAGGAAGCTTTGCCAATTCTGCCTATAATGCATTCAATGAGCGCCCTGAATTCAACAGCTCGGCGAGCGCTGCTGAATTTATTGAAAAACTCAAGCGATTCCTTGCCTCTGCCACTCCTCCAAAATCACTCAAAGAAATGACCAGCTTTTCTCTTCCTGAAGGTCGCGAACCACCGCAAATCGACGATTGGGTATTTATTCAATTTCTGCGACAAGGCCAAAAAATGGTTCAACAACGCATCAATCTGCGCTCGGCAGAAGACGGTCGCATCCTGTTCGACTTCGGCCCTGCTCCAAGAGCTTCACAGATGAGGGACGAACCAGAACTCCACACAGCGCTCGACAGCATGTCAGCCAAAGACGCAAAGGAAATTCGACAACGGGTGCTGTTGTCCCCGACAGAAATTTCGACAAAGAGTCAAATCATCGCGGATCGCAACATCACCCTTGTTCCAAACACCAGTTGCGCTTCTTGCCACAAACTCAACAATCTGCGCTTCGACTTCCATGCATTCAGCTATCTCGAAGATCGCACGATCAGCGTCAGCCCGCGGGTCAAAACCGATGTCATGCGGGATCTTGAGTGGCTCGCCAAGCGCGGCGAACGCTGAAAACACATCTGGCCGGGTCACAAAACCGGCCCCCAATGCAGAATTTTCACCTCTTCGACAGCTTGAGTTTCCGAAGGCAAGACGTCTTGTTTTGTGCAGAGGAGTCTTGCTGTGAAAAATCTTATATTACTTGGTTCGGCCTCGACTTTGGCATTTACGGCAGTTGCCTGCAAAATGAAAAAAGTCGAAGAGCAAGACTCAACTGAGCAAGCCCTCGGTTATGAGAATTCGTTGACCAGCGGATCGCAAATCGGTCTCAAGCCCATGGAAGTTGCGCTGACCCTGGACGATGGACCAGCTCCGGAATCTTTGGAACTGGCGAAAAAGCTCCGCGATCTGGAAGTACCTGTTGCCTATTTCATGATCGGCATCAACATTCAGAGCTATCCTCAGGTGGCCAAAGAGATGGCCGAACTTAAATTCACTTCAGGCCCACTCAAAGGTCAGCCAGCGACAATCATCTCGAACCACTCGTGGGACCACAAACGGAAAACGAACGGTATTGCCTGCATCGCATGCGACGGCACCGAATACGCCCGCATGGAAATTCAAAAGACGGACAATCTGATTGCCGGATACGTCACAGACTCAAAAAAGCCTTTTTTCTTTCGTGCACCGGGCGGCAACTTTTTTCGTCGGGATGTTCCGGAGGAGGTCAACAGCCTCAATGAGATCAACAAAACCTTGAGCAAATATATAGGTCCGTTTTTCTGGGACGTGAGCGGTGATGTTGAACCTGTTTGCGAAAAAAAGACTCCGGAACAATGTGGCGATTACTACATGGCCCAAGTCAGGGCCAAAGGCCGTTCGCATGGAATCATAATTTTGGCCCACGACATTCACGAGAAAACCAGACAAATGCTGCTTGGTAAAGGAACCTACCCGGGCATCATCGCCCAGATGAAAAACGAGGGTTACAAATTCGTCCACATGGACAAATACCCTGATGTACTTGCCAAATTTGGTCCGGTTGCTGCCAATGAATTCGGCGATGTTGCGTTCAAGTTCCGCAAGGATGCCGACAAGACTTTCGTACTCGAAGCTGCCGCTAAAAACGCTGCAAGAGTCGAGGTTTTTATCGATCGTCTGCAAAAACCTCTGTTTTCCGGTGATGGTTCGAAAATTTCCAGCCGCCAGATCATCTCGACCGTTGGCGAACGGATTTTTCAAATCAAGGGATATGACTCACAAAACAAACTGATTGCCCTTGGTAATCGTATGGTGGACCTGCCCTAATAAAGGCCCCCGAGCCGGCCTCTGGCCCAGAGCTTGCCCAAGTATGAACTGGCCAAATGGCAAGAACTCTGATAGCGACTGAAACAGTCAATCAACGCTATCAGGAGTTGTTATGAAGCTTATTTCCAGTGGAATTTTGGCAAGCTCTCTTTTTCTCGTTGTTTCGTGCGGCAGCTCCTCCAGCGGGAACTCCAACGGCACCTGCAACACACAGAATCCGACAAACAAACTGGGTATGATCCGTATCCCTGGCAGCAGCACTCCTCCAAACAACAACACTCCAGGCCTGCCGACGCCGCCTGATGCCGGCAATGTTCCTGGTGGAACCGCACCTGCCGACAACTGCGACACGACGAATCCAGGCAATCTGGGTGGAAACCCAACAGCGGGCACACCCAACACAAACACTCCAGGCTTTCCTGGTGGCAACACTCCTGGAACTGGCAACGTCCCTGGAACCACTCCGGGAACAGGCACAACACCTCCAGGCGGATCCCGTGGTCCAGCCCTCGACATCACAAGCGTACTTGGAACTTGGGATTTCGAGGCTGTTTACTGTGAAAACGGTTCCATCACACCAGTTCTGCAACGCCTCAATGAAATGCGTCGCAATGACGAATTCTACGTCACACTGAGCATCACCAGAACATCGATGGAAGAATTCCGCTGGGTCAAACTCGAAGACCAAACCACTCGTCAACCCATGATGTGCACCATCAAGCAAACCTCAACATTCACATCCAATGGACCTTCGAGCTTCCGGGTGAGCACCTCGGCAGCCACCTATGATGACGCGGGCGGCGCGGTCAAATGCAACCTTGGTTCGGAACCATCGGCTGTCTATGAGAAAGTGGGTCTGTTTGCAGGTGGAGATGCACTTGTCCGCACCATTGGCAACGCTCCAGAGTGCAATGGCATGACGATGATTCAAAGCTTCACCAAACGACCCTGATTTCATCGACGAACGTAACCAACGCAAGGCGGACCGAACGAATTTCGGCCCGCTTTTTTTTATAATTTTCCGCAAGCTCAAGACTGTCATTGGAGAAAAACGGCTGGATTGTGTTATGCGAATTTCCACGCCCGCTGTTGAACGTCTCATGCCTGACAGGGAGCCCTGCGATGAATGAATTCGGTACACCTTACAAGCCTTCAACAAAAAAAGTTCTGCTTTTGGGAAGCGGAGAACTTGGAAAAGAAGTGACGATTGAATTGACCCGTTTGGGGGTTGAAGTCACGGCCTGCGACAAATACGAAAATGCTCCTGCGATGCAGGTCGCGCATCATCGCAAGGTGTTCAATATGTTGGATGCACAATCCGTGAGAAGCGCGGTCGAATCAACAAAGCCAGATTTCATCGTTCCCGAGGTGGAAGCCATCTGCACGGCTGAACTTGAAAACCTCGAGAAAGAGGGCTGGAAAGTTATTCCAACCGCAAGAGCTGCAAAGTTGACCATGGACCGTGAAGGCATCCGTCGTCTTGCTGCCGAGGAACTCAAGCTCCCAACTGCCAAATACCAATTTGCCGACACCTATGAAGAATTCACCAAAGCTTGCACGGCGCTCGGGTTTCCCTGTGTGGTCAAGCCAATCATGAGCTCAAGCGGCAAGGGCCAAAGCGTTTGTCGCTCGCCAGATGCCATGGTTGGCTGCTGGAAAACTGCCCAAGAAGGTGGGCGAGCGGGTGCTGGCCGGGTGATCGTGGAAGAATTCATTGCCTTTGAAAGTGAAATCACACTGCTGACCGTGCGCGCCGTCAACGGAACACTTTTCTGTGATCCCATCGGTCATCGCCAGGTCGATGGCGACTACGTGGAAAGCTGGCAACCACACTCCATGAACGCTGAGCAAACTATTCTTGCCCAGCAAATTGCAGGCTGCATCACAGATGCACTGGGTGGCTATGGTTTGTTTGGCGTCGAACTTTTTCTGCTCAAAGATGGCCGCGTCTTGTTCAGCGAAGTGAGTCCACGACCGCACGATACAGGCATGGTCACGATGGCAACTCAGACCTGGAGTGAATTTGCAATCCACGCAAGAGCCATTTTGGGCCTGCCTGTTCGACAAATCACTCGTCACAGTATTGGTGCGAGCGTCACACTCAAGGCAACTGCTGCACTTTCCAATCCAAAATTCACCGGCATCGACAGCGCACTTTCTCACCCGAATGTCGACGTCCGGATCTTCGGCAAGCCGATCGCAACTCAGGGTCGTCGGATGGGCGTGGTTCTGGCCACCGGCACGACGGTCAAAGAGGCGCTGACGACAGCTCTTGAGGCTGCAGCACAAATCCGAATCAGCGAGTGAAGCATGCTGGCATTTGTGCTGCTGTTGATTGCCATCCTGGTTGTGTCGGTGAGCCTTCCGCGGCTCAACCCTGGAATGTTGGCTTTGACAGCCACACTCATGCTTGCTCCACAGGCGCTGCACATGAGTGCCAGCGAAGCCATCAGCACCCTGTTTCCAACCCACTTGTTTTTGACTCTCGTGGGTGTGACGTTTTTTTTCACAAGTCTCAATTCCTGCGGCCTCCTGGATGCACTGCTGCTGCGAATTGTTGCGCGCTTCGGCAACTTTCCTCGGGCTATTCCTTTGGTTTTGTTTGCGGTTGTCGCGCTCTTCACAGCCCTTGGCATGGGAAACATCGCCTCGGTCGCACTCATTGCTCCGATTGCCATCCGACTGGCAGACGTGCTGAAGTTTTCCAAAATACTGATGAGCATTTTGGTTGTAGGTGCAGCCAATGCTGCATCGCTTTCGCCTCTGACTTTGCCCGGAATTCTCGTCGACACATTCATCCACAAAAGCCCAGAACTGTCGACGAAAATTTCTCCCGACCTGCTCAAGTGGACAATTTTCATTTCGGTTTTTGTTGTCATCTCCGTTGTCACAGCAGCAGGTTTTTTTCTACTGGGCGGCTTCACTTGGTGGAAAACCCACAAAAGAACAAATCTGTTGAATCTCAATACCGACCTGCCGCAAGCAAACGGCGAGCTTTCTGAACTTCAAAGAAAAGCGGCCCGCATCAGCATTGGGCTGCTGACGTTGTTTTTGATTTCCTGCCTGCTCTTGATGCCATTTGCATCTGCAAGCTTGCCCACTTCTTTGCTCTGGATCCCAAAACGCTTTTCAGAAATTGGCACCCTCGGCTGGCTTGGCGTGTTGCTTTTGTTTTTGTTCAAGGCGTCAGACTTCGAAGAAGCGATACAAAAAATCCCTTGGTCGACAATCTTTTTGGTCAGCGGAATGAGCACATACATAGAACTTTTCAATCGTCTGGGACTTGCCACAGAACTGGTCACCACGTTGAAGCAAAATATACCTCTCGTGTGGTTGACCCCGATCGTTTCATCCGCTGCGGCCCTCGTGTCGTCGTTCACCAGTTCCGTCGGTGTTGCACTTCCACTTTTTCTTCCGTTGGTGGAAAATCTTTCGCCTGGTCTCGACACGTCGGTTGTGAGTGCATTGCTGATATCAGTCTCTTTGGGAAGTCATCTTGTCGATGCAAGCCCACTGTCCACACTGGGTGCACTGTGCATGGCTCAGGTCACAAAACTCACAGAAAGAAATAATCTTTATCGCGCGCTCCTTTTGTGGGGCTTTGCGATGATCCCGGTGTCTGGAGTTGTCGGCTGGTTCGTCTATGCGATTTTAAAACGATAACTTTTGAAAAATTTGGAGGTGCCGAGGGGATTCGAACCCCTGTGAAAACGATTTGCAATCGTTTGCGTAGCCGCTCCGCCACAGCACCGT
>JBDLRR010000200.1:0-7025 GCA_039799985.1 Pseudomonadota bacterium
CACTCCGGCTGCAATTGAAGAATTACAGCCAAGGTCGCGACTGCTACTATCGCGGAGATTGGCAAGGAGCGTTAAAGTTTTTCGAGGGTCTCGATTTTCCTCCGGCAGAGGTTCTTTCAAAGCGCTGCCGCAAGGCTCTGGACCAAGGTGGATTGGATGAATGGAACAATGGAGCGTGGGCATTTGACACCAAGTAAAGTTCGCTGGAATTGGATTTGTGTTTTTTGGCTGTTCACAATTCTGTGGCATCAGCATGGTTTTGCTGGTCAGGACAAGGTTGTTGTTTCTGTTTCGGAAGCAGTCATGCGTTCTGCTCCGGGCTTTCTTTCCAAGGCTATTGCCAAGGTTCCCTATGGAACTCCTGTCAGGATTTTGGGGCGAGACAGTGGTTGGGTCAACATTGTTGCCGACAAAAAGACAGGTTGGGTCCAAAGATCTGCCCTGCAGGAAGCTGAATACGTTTTGAAAGATCTGGGACGAGGCGAAAAGGCATCAGTCGATACATATAAAAACGATGTTGTGACAGCAGGGAAGGGCTTTTCACCAGAGTTTGAATCGATGATGAAGTCGAATGGCGAAAATTTAAACTATGCTGCAGTTGATGAAATGGAACGTTTTGGTTTCAAGGAACTTGCTCTTTTCAAGTTCGCGCGACGCGGGAGGATTGCAAGTGATCTTCTCGAATAAAAGTCTCAAGTTGTGTCTTTTCGCTTTGATGTTTCCCATAGTCTTTTCCTGCCAGTCCATGAAGAGAGCAACAGTGACTGTGGGAGAATCGCTTGGAAGCGAGACGTTGGTGAAATCTGCAGCAGACCTCACACCACGGCAGGAATATTATTTGGGTCGAAGTATCATGGCGCGTGTCATGGCCGATCGGAAACCCGTAAAGTCAGAGAATCTGCAGACCTATGTGAATCAATTAGGACAATATCTTGCCCTTCATTCCACCCGGACCGCAGTCTTCAAGGGCTATCGCTTTGTTGTCATCGATGATCCTTCTCCGGTTGCCATGTCGGCTCCTGGTGGGTTTGTTCTTCTGTCGAGCGCCATGTTGAGAGTTGCAGAAAATGAGGATGAACTTGCTTCAATTCTTGCCCACGAGATTGGTCATGTGGCATTGAAGCATCACGAAGAAAACATCAAGGCAGCAAACCAAATGGCTTTCGCCAAGAGTATCTTGGCTGTGGCAGCCCAACTGTCTCCAAATTTGAACCAGGTCAAAACATTCAGCGAGGCGGTTGCAAGTGGTGTTGACATTGCCTTCAACAAAAATCAGGAACGGGACGCCGATGAGGCAGCATTGAAAATCCTGATTCGTGCCGGCTACGCCCCAAATGCGTTGCAAAATGTTATTCAACGTATTCCGAACACGGCGACCTTGTTGAGCAAGCATCCCAGGAATCAGTCCAGAATCGAAAGACTCTCCAAGCTCACTTCCAACACCAAGAAGTCGATGGGCAGAACAGCAGCCAAAAGGTTCATGGCCATTCTCGAAGCCGAGGACCCGTCGGCTCGCTCAGCCAAAAGGTGATTTCGACCAGGTTTCAATGTGAGCTTCGACTTGATCTACGCAACTGATTTCACTCCCCTCAGACCCGCAGGACCCCGCGGAATCCTCGTGCCGCATAATAAGACTCGGCGCCGTTGTGATAAGTGAACACAGTTCCATAGCGAAAATCGCAGAAAATGGCTCCGCCCAACTTGCGAATCTCGAGTGGGGTTTTGACCCAGCTCGACGTTTTTGCATCAAATTTACCGAGTGTCTGGAGGAAACGATATTGTTCCTGGTCAAGAATATCGATTCCCATATTGGACGCTTCATCGATGGCATTTGATTTTGGCTTGTTTTCCTTGCGTGCATCCAAAGCACTCCGGTCGTAACAAAGACTGCGCCGCCCTGAAGGACTCTCTGCTGAGCAATCGAAGAAAATGAACTCCCCCGATTTTGAGTCGAGGCCAACCACATCGGGTTCACCTCCGGAACTCTCCATTTGCGACAACGACCAGACTTTCTCGGGCTGCGATTCGAGTCTTTCTTCAATATCTTTCCATCGCAATCCCATATGCCGATTCATATTCGTCTCGAATCGTTGCCTGAGCGCAAGCATCAGACTCTTTTTGTTTTCTGCAGAAAGCGTTGCTGGCTTTTTTGATGTGCTTTTCATGGCCTACTTTCCGTTATCATTTCTGTTTTTTTCAGAGCGGAATGTGTCAACACGCGGTAATAATATAATTCAACAGACTCAGACCACAATTTGCATGACGATTCCCGTATCGTCTTTTTCTGCGTTGAGTGGCAACACAAGGGCTTTTCCATGGGAAAATCGCTCGGCGCTCCAAAGTGCCGCGAATGCATCGAGGATGTCATCATCGGCGACATCTGAGCGTTTAAATTGCTGCCGAATCAAATCAAAAATTCCCTGACCAAAAAAAGACTCGACAAGAGACTTTCGCGCCAGTTTTCCATCAACGGTCTTTTTGGGGTGAGCCATGGGACTGCCTGCCCATTGCGCGAACGCCAATTCTGGATGGGTCTCATGAATTGTTTCGCGCAGCTGTGAATTGCTTTGCAGAAGTGTGTCGACCTCGCGCACCTTTGCAGTGATGTTCCAAGCTTGCAAACTTATTTTGAGTCCTTCGGTTTGCTGGCGAATGGCACAAGCTTCGTGCCAATTATGCGCTGAAAGCATTGCTCTCGTGGGTGACGGGAAAATACTGCTGCGACGTGGACCCAAGAGTTGTCGCGCTTCGGCGTCGCATCTTCTTTGCCCCATTGCTGGCAATCCGATCGGAATATCAATCAAGACTACGTCGGGAAGTGGGTCGAGCGTGACGATTTCTTTGATAGAGGCTAACAGCACCGCTTGCACGGTTTTTGGGCTTTTCCTGATCAGGCAAATCCATCCCGCCTTGCAGCCATCGATTCCTGCGACATGAGAGCTGATTGGTTTTCGCTGAGCCTCTTTTTTCAAAGTTTCTTCTGCTCCTGAGGTTCAAACTTCTTTTGACGTGTTCTGCTTTATGGGAATTCAACTTGCAATAAAGTAATCCCTGAATTGCGAAACCAGCAAATTTAATAATCTACAAAATCCAACATGGCAGGTGTTATCGGTTTATGAAGTTTATACGCATCTTCCTTTGTGTTCTCTGCTGCATTTTTTTAACTGAGAATATTGCTTCAGCTGATGTTGATGTGAATACACGGCCAGCCGAGGTGACAGTCTATCCTGGTTCAGCACGTGTGCTGCGCCGAGGTAAGATTAATCTGCCCGCTGGCGAGAGCGTCCTTGTTTTTCATGGATTGCCGGCACGCCTTGAGGAATCGAGCCTTCGTTTGTCTGCCGAAGGCGTGAGCTCGAAGCTTGCGGGCGTGAAATTGAGGCAAGCATTCAGCGATGTGACTCTTCAGAAACTCCAAAGGGGGTTGACTGAAAGAATTCAGGGTCTGGAAGACAGCAAACAGGACCTTGAAGATCAGATTGCAGCACGAAATTCCGAGGCCGAGTTGCTCAAGAATCTGGGCGACAAGGCAGCAAAACGTGGAACGCAGAATGCCATTGAAAAGGGTGGACCTTTGGCTGATTTCACCCAAGGTGCTGCGAATGTTGGTCGCCGTCTTGCGTCGCTCGCCGCGGCGAACCGCAAAGACGAACGTCAGGTCAGAGACATCGTGAAAAAGCTTGAGGCCGTGCGTGCCGAGCTCAAGGTTGCAGGTTCTGGTGAATCGCGTTCGCGGGTGGCTGAGGCTGTTGTTGATTTGAAAGAGGCTGGCGAACTGAAGATTGAGATCTCGTATCTAATCTCGGGCGCATCTTGGCAACCGGTTTATGACGCGCGGATTTCGAGTGACATTGAGAAGCCGAAACTGTTTCTGACTTTTCTAGCAGACGTCCGACAAAACACGGGAGAGAACTGGGACAACGTTAAACTTCAGCTCTCGACTGCACGTCCGACAGAGGGAACCACGGTGCCTGACCCCACACAATGGTGGCTTGATGTTCGTCCGAAATATCCGGCCATCGGATACAAACAGCGAAGGGGCACGTCCAACGCCAAGAGAAATGAAGCCGTACCCGAGGCTACTTCAGCTGACATGATTGAAATTGGTGACGCTGTTGCAGCAGAAGCCAGTGCCCCCATGCAGTTGGAAAATGCGCAAACCCTCAGTGGCGAATTCGCAACAGGTTTTGTCGTCAGAAGAGCTCAAACGGTGAAGAGCGATGGTTCAGCGCAACGGGTGGCCATCAGCGAGGGTCGTCACGACGCCGAATTGAAACTCATTGTGATTCCTCGCCTCGAAAAGGTCGCTTTTGTTCAGGCGCGCGTCGTTTACACAGGAGAACAGCCGTTGTTGCCTGGTCCAGTCAATCTTTTCCAGGATGACCAGTTTGTTGGAAATTCAAGCCTCAAGTCGATTGGCCCAGGTGAGTCATTTGAGCTGGGTTTGGGCAAAGACGAGCGCATCAAGGTTGAACGAGAGAGGGTGAGTTCAAAGGCGTCTTCCGGCACTGGCTTCATGTTCAGCAAAGACAGCCGCAAATACCATTGGCTCATCAAGGTCAAAAACCTTCACAAGGGCGTTCGGAATGTTGAAGTGTTCGAACAATTGCCCCGCTCACGGCGCGATGAGATCAAGGTGAGCGAAATCGAGCTCAAGCCCGAGGCGCAGGCAGAGGATTCTGAGAAGCCGGGGCTCAAGAAGTGGATTCTATCGATGCAGCCCAGCGAAGAAAAGAAAATCACTTTCCGATACGAAGTAAAATATCGCGAGGGGCTTGACGTCATGGGGCTGGAGTAGCCACAAGCATATATCAAAAATTGAAGATGAATTTGCTGATTTATTCGTTCAGAAGGTTCGATACTTCGACAGGTATGACAGGAAGGTCATTGCACAAGATGGGAATTCCCTCAGATTGCAACGCAGCGGCTTGCTTGTCGAGTTCGGACGCGCTTGCGAAAAACAAAATCTGAGAATTGATGAAGGCCGACAAAATATTTGAAGGATCTTTGAGGCCGCGTTTCTTGCTGAGTGCTCGGTATTTTGGAGTCAATCTGACGGTGCGCAGAGTTGATTCAACAAAATGTCGAAGAAGACAGTTGTAGTTCAGGTCGTTGCTCAGCTTTCTGAGGGCAGAATCCAATTCCGCCTCGAGCGAAATTTCATTCCAGGTCAAACGATGCTTCAAAAGATTCAGAGCCAATGCGCCGCCGTCAAAGAACTCGAACGGTTTATCGGGAATTCTCAAAGCCTCGATGTGACTTGGCGTTTCACTGACCGGAACGACGTCTAAACAAAGAAGTGGAACTCCTCTGTTTTGATATTCCAATGCCGGATATTCAATGAGTGGCAATGTGACGAGAGCTGCATGCTCGTATGCGATCATTTTTCTGGAAATGGACAAGCTGCGTCCGGCAGAAAGCAATGCGTAGGCTTCGCGGCGTTCGCTGTTCAATTTTATGAAGTCACGAACATGTTTTGATACGCAAAAAGTATCGTGGCTCGATGTCGAAGCATTAGACAGCAGTTGAGAGTCGCTCGTTTGTTGTTCACCGGGAGCGCAAGCAACAGGCAGGCCCATGATCAATGCCACGAGCACGAAAAAAACAATTTTGGATTTCAATTTGCAGCTGGAAATATCCATGCTCCCATCCGCCGACTCGCGCGATAATCAACCGTTGCGACCCCTCACGCAACCTGAGCCGAAGCACAGAGCTGCGCGAGAGATATTGGAGCAAACCACATGCCAGAAATTCTTTACTGGCAGTTTCGCATCACATCACTTCAGAAGGGATCCCACGAGACCTTCAGTCTCGCATCTTGCAAGAATCGCTCCTTTGGCGCCTTTGACGGCTATCGTGGTAGACCCTTGGACGTTCAGCAATTTAGTGTTGCCGGTGTTGTCCGAAAACTGAAAACCAAAGCCAATCAACTCCAGCTGAGCACACGTTCCGACGGGCGTAATCTGCAAAGAAGAATCGTCTTTCAGTGACAATTCAATCCGTCCCGCAGGCGCGCTGTCAGGCTTGCCCGGAGCTGTTTGCAGATAGATTTCTTCAAGATTTACGAATCCATCTTTGTCGCTGTCGATGAATTCAATTCCAGGAAAGCCTTTTCCTTCGCCAAGAGCGATGTCGCGGAAGTCCTCTCCGTAAGGGGTTCTTGTTCCACCGCCGCCCGCGCGCACATGGCAGATCCCGCATGCTTGAGCTTCGCTCAGATTTTGTGTGGGGATGCTGTTGGCGTCATAATGCTCAGAAAATTGATCCAAGAACTTTCTGAAACCAAATGCGTCTTGAGAAACAGAGACGGTTGCGAAAAGTGCGCCGATAACAACAATAGATGTTTTCATAAACCCTCCGGCATAAAAGCCATCGGGTGGTTACCAGAACAAGTTAAAGTTGTACAAATGAATTTGAAGTTCCGCTGGCTTGATTTATAAGGTCCGAGACATATTCAATTATTTTGAAAATGGCGTTCGATTCTAAAAATGTCCGTCGGGCCAATTCCAGTTGACGCCCATGCCACAGTTCCACTTTTGGAAATCAGATACATCGTCGGAGTCATGGTCACGCCAAGCGTCGAGGAAGCGATACCTTCGGGGTCAATGACGGCATTGAATGTGAATTTAAACTTTTGCATATGTGAATTGACTTCAGAAGCAACGCCGCCGATATGAACAGCCACGACACGATTCGCTGGAATTCTTCCATTGTCAATTGAACGCTGAATTCTCTCCATTTCAAATTTACAAGGACCACAGGTTTGGGTCCAAAACAACACAGCAGTAGCCTCGTCCGATGAATCAGGCAGGAGAGCCGGTGAACCATCGAGATGAGCCAAATTGAGTTTTGGGAAAATCTGTCCTTCGGCAGAAATATTTTTAGACAACTCTGGAATTCTCTTCCAAAGCACAAATAGCGCCAACGCAATTGTAAAGATCCAGCCGAGATGTTTCATTTATTCAAGCTCTGCAACTCGCGGAATATTTTGCTACTGCGTTCGAATCTGCTTCTGAACATGCCCT
>JBDLRR010000201.1:0-4575 GCA_039799985.1 Pseudomonadota bacterium
CGCGTCCCAATGGCTACGCAACGGCCGTGTTGCGCCTCGAACAAGGCAATCCTTTGCAAGGTGGAGCCGACGTCAACGGCAGATGCACCCTGGTCATGACTCGCGCTCAGGATGGCTATCACCTCCTCGGGTTGAATACCCGAGTTCACTGCGCGATCGATCATCACGCCACGCACGGTTTCTTCATTCCAATCGCGTCTTTCTGATGAAGACTGCAGGTTGATGGCCACATAGCGGGCGTAGGCAAAGGCATTGCTCACCAATGGACGATCGGCAGAGGCTGAGTTCGAGTTTTCTGGCTTTTTGGAAGAGGAAAACAGCGACGACAAAGGTGTGCAGCCCGCCATCGCTGCGAACGCAACACAGGCCATGGGTAAGCCGATTGCCGCCGGCGACCTAAGGCGAAAATTTCGTATCTTCCGATTCAAAAAAGCCAGCATTGCCTGCAATCCTCAAACTTTGAGGCCAGGCAAAGTGCCGGCCTTCAGGATTCCGGAACAGCCTCCGAGCGCGAATCCCTTTGTCCATCTTGCCCCAAGTTGGCACTCGAGCGGAGGGCTTCCGTGGCAGAGAGATGACGGAACCAAAACCAGTAGAGCCCTGCGGAAAGTCCAACAAATGCGAGCAACAGTGCAGCAAATGAACCCCATTGGCGAAGGACAACAACCATTCCGAGCAGGAACAACACCAGCTGCCAGGGAACAGCAAAGAGCACGGCGGCAAGGTCCCGGCGGGTTTCGGTTCGAATCGCATCCTGCTCGGCCTGTGGCAAATCGCGGGCAATGTCGGACCAGAAACCAAATGGCCTGGTGACCTTTACAAAATTGACCAACACCTCACGCGGAGTCGGAGCAGTGAGATATGTGCCGGCAATACAACCGACCAACGAAATCGCGCTGGGAGCCACAAAACCCATGTACTCGGGCAAATCGATTTTAAGTACCCTGATAAGAACCGCAGACAACATTCCGAACAGCGTACCGAGTGCGAATCCGTAGCCGTTGTAACGCCACCAGTACCAACGCAGAAGCAACGGAACAAACAAGCCCGTACCAAAGGCCATGGTGATCCATCCCCAAATATCGTTGATGTTCACGCTGTCAAGGCTGAACGCCAATCCAAGAACAACGATCGCAACTGTTGCAAGTCGCGAATGCCAAACGAGAGTTTTTGAACTCGCCTTGGGATTGATGAACGTTTCGTAAATATCTTTCACCCAGTAGGCTGCACCGGCATTGATCACTGCTGTGAACGTCGACATCGCCGCAGCCATGAAGCAGGCAATCACCAGCCCTTTCATGCCGGGCGGCATGTATTCGGCAAGCACTGTCGGCAGAACAAGTTCGGGGTCGATGATCTTACCAGTGGTGATTCCGTGGTGAATCCCCAATATCGCGAGCCCCATGACCAACGGCCAACGGAACGACAACAGAAGAATCCAAAACAGCGAAAGAAGACCTGCCTCGCGATCGGATTTGGCCGCAAAATAGCGTTGACTCGTGTAACCACCCGCACCAGCGAAGCCCTCGATACAAGTCTTCAGCAGATAGAAAAACACTGTGATGCCGAAAATGTTGTAACGCGAATACTCACCCGGGAGTTCGATGTTCATCGGTGGCAAAATGTTTGCCCATTCATTGAGGGTCGTGCGGACAGCTTCGAATCCTCCGTGGCCATCGGGCACCGAGACAGTGAATTCGGGAGGCAAATCAACCTGCGTCATTGCGACAAAAATCACATACAGAACGGCCACAAGAATGAGCCCACCCTGCACGACATCCGTCCAAACGACACCGTAAAAACCACTTGCAGCTGTGTAAATCATCGTCAGGAGAATGAGTGCAATCGATGCAACACGATCATCAATTCCCATCAGCATGCCAAAGAACTTTCCGCCGCCGACGGCGAAATAGCTGATGATCCAAATCGAAACGACAAGATTTGCAAGTGCACTGATAAGCCGAGCCGTGCGTCCTTCGCGGCCATCACCAAAACGAAGTTTCATCCATTCAGCAAGGGTCATCACCTGCGCGCGGCGTGTCCACTTGCCCATGAAGATCATGAAGAATGCCATGATGAGAACGATCCCGCCGCGGATTTCAATGAAAAATCCTTTCACACCCATCGAATAGATGAGCGCGGTGATGACCATCGTTCCGGCGATATCGGTGTTGGAAGCCATGCCCGACGCACCCAGCGCCCACCATGGCAAATCGCGATTGCCAAGGAAGTAGGCGTCGATACTGCCGCGAGCTTTGCGCTCGAGCCACAGGCCCAAAATCATGATGCCGACGAGGTACGCGCCAATGACCGCGTAATCGAGCCCGCCGAGAAGATTTGTACCGCTGAACCAGTTCATTGTGCCGTCTCCATTTTTGCCAACAAGTTGCGGCACAGCAGCAGTGCCCGGGGAACATGAAATGCGCACTTGTATGCGCCACCCTTGAACGACTGACTCACCCGTCCTTGTCTGTCGAGGTAGCCAAACCATTCACCGTGGGTGCGATCCGGAAAATGCCCGAAAGTGTAATCCTTGGTTGACTGGAACAATTCCCAGTCGGTCGCGCTGCCTGTCAGACTGTAATTGAGCAAGTGCGCATAGAGTGCTTCGCAATGTGGCCACCAGAGTTTCATGTTCCATTCCAATTGCACAGGCGAATGGCCACGGGCATCGAGGAAATAAAACAAACCACCATGCTCTTTGTCCCAGCCTTCGTCATGCGACCAGCGCACCACCTGAATGGCGAGATCCGAAAGCTCTTTGTTCTTCTGCCGCTGCGCCCAATGCTGCAAAAACCAACCCGCCTCGATGGCATGGCCCGGATTCAACTGTCGGCCCTCGGGAAGGTCCAAACACAACGAACCGTCCGGACGAACAAATTCATAAACTCGTTTTTCGTCTGTTTTGACGTGGCGCAAAAATGCATTTTGGCAATCAGCCAATTGTTTTTGGTAAGGCGCTGCATTGCCGTCGGTGAGTTCCTCGATGAGGTTCATCAGAATCATCGGGACAGCCAAAGACTGCAGCGGCGTTTCGCCTTCATAGGAAGGCCTGCCGACCTTGCGCCAGTCGAAGGCCCATTCCCAGACCTTGGCAAACATCCGCTCCGCTTCACGCATGTAACTTTCGTCACCACTGGCGCGCGAATATTCCGCCATGGCCATGATGTAAAAGCACTCGCTGAAAATCTTGCGCTGGACGTAAACCGGCTTGCCGGTGGCAGTCATGCGGAAAGGAATGCGGTCGTCTGACGTGAGTGCCTTGTGACGCAAAAATTCGGCACCACTGCGTGCCATCTCGAGCCACAGTGGTTTCTTTTCAACCGTGCGGTAGAGCTTGCTGAACAACCAGGTTTCGCGCCCTTGCAACCAACCATATTTGGTCACATCAAAAACTTTTCCGCTTTGGTCGAGGCAGTTCCAGAAACCACCATTTTCTTTATCCCAGGAATGCTTCTCCCAAAACGGAATCACATTCTCAAAAAGTTCACTCTCAAATTCACGGCGAAGGCGAGAGAGAGTTTCGCGTGACGCTGGTGCCGACTGCATTTTCACAGTTCCTCTCCGCGCATCCATTCCTGGTAGCGCTTGTACAATTGATGAGCTGCCGGATAAATCGAATTCGGACTCATGAAATGCGAAAATTCAAAGGTGATGAGCTTGTCGACGCCCGCGGCCGAAGCCTGTTCGGCCTTGTAGATGAGCTTGCGGATGTCGGTCGGCGGAAACTTGATCGGCATGTCGCGATCAAAACTCTCGAGGTTGCTCCAGCACTGCAATCCGTGTTTGACGGCCAATTCGCGATTGACCTTCAGGTAGTCAGGCAATTCCAGGAATGACATTTGTCCGTCCTGGAAGGCCACGATGTCGACCTTGCCCTCGAGGTCGCGAAACACCGAACCCCATTCCTTGACGTGCCTGTCGAGCGAAATGGCTTCAGCACCAAACTGCTTGACGCCCTTCACATAGGGCGACATGAGGATAGGGATTTTTTTGAGCGAACGCAGGTGGGTGGAAAGCTCATCATAAACACGCATCATTCCTGCATCAAAGGTATTGATCTCGTGACTGATGTACCAACCTGCAAAAGCTTTGCGATGACCGTATTTGTCCATCACCTCGCTGCAGAAATCCTGGTTCAAATCGCTTTCTTTTTTGTAGTCGCCGGAAATCCAGTGTTCGCCAGAATCATAGGTACCGAAGAAAAATTTCATTCCGCAGCGTTCCGCCTCAGTCAGAAAGACGTCCACCAGATCCTGATAAGCCGGCAGGCACTTGCGATGACGATTGATGACTTTGGAATCAAAAGTCAGACGCTCACGGTATCCGGCGCGTATGAGGATCACCGTGTCGATGCCAATGGCCTTCATGGCATCGAAGTCGGCAGCCCATTCGCGGCGACCCCAGTTCTGTGGAGGAATGTCGTGGGTGATTTCGTCAAGAAACGTACCCGAGATTTTCAGCGTTTTTCCAGTTTCCATGTCTGAATCTCAAAAGGTTTGAAACGTGATTTGAATTGTTTGTTCGCAATGGATTGTTTGCCCGATGGAATCATTCTTTGCTCGTCGATCTGGG
>JBDLRR010000202.1:0-9530 GCA_039799985.1 Pseudomonadota bacterium
AAAACATCTCAGGCCTCAACGCTTGTTCGGTTGGTTCAATGTGTAATCACCATCCATCACCTGGTAGGCTCGTTCTTTGCGCTTTTCAGTTGAACCTGGCGGTAGCACCGTGGGACGAAAATCCACCGACTTTTGTGTTGCTGCCTTCTCGAGTTCCGGCCAGTCCCCAGAACTTTCCTCTTCAATCAGGGTGGTTCTGTCGATGACGACCAACGTTGGAACACATCCCACAAGCCCGAATGCGAACGCGCAGAATAACAGTGTCTTTTTCATTGAATAGGAACCTCACGCATTGTTTTGACCAAGTCCTGTGTTTTGGCATTGATAATTGGAGTCAGCGGAAGATGAGGAATAGTGAAGCGTTGCGAAACGACTCCACCAATCCCAACATCCAAATCCAGAAAACCCTGCAACATTTGTAATCCAACGTACGTCGGATAGCCAACGGCCAGTGCAAGTCGGGCTTTGTTGAGCAACGGATCTGCCCCCGTCGGATCAAGAACATCCATCATCGACAGCAGCTGATTCTTGCCAATCTCAGTCACATCCACGCGCCCCTCAACCAAAGATTTTGAAAGGTCCACGTCCATGGCCAATCGGGCACTCAAAGGTGCTGGCTTTGCCTGCTCGGGGTTTGCCGCCAACAACGCAGTGTTGAGCTTTGTCACGCGTCCTTGCAGTCCAGCCATCAAGCGTGACGGTTGAATGTCCACAAAACCTTGTCCTGCCAAGACACCTTCAAAGATGTCAGCATCCAGTTTGTCGATGGTCAGCATGTTTTGCTTGAGCGAAAATCTTCCCCGCAATGGGCCAAATTTTTTATCGAGTGCGTTCAGCTGTTCAATCACGAGCAAGGAGTCTTCGTCCAACAGCGGCACAAATTTGGAAGCATCAACGCGCTTGAATGGATTATCCTGAATCAAATACGACCACTTCAAACTTTTGAAGTTGATCAATTCAAGCTCTTGCTGAAAAGGAATGCGACCATTGGCATTCCGCAGGCCTCCCAATTGGTGTTGGGCTGAAAATCCCTCCAGCCGAGCCTCTCCTGCCAAGCGAACAGATTTCTGTTCCTTTTGCGTAAGCTCCCAGCCAACATGTACCACGCCGTCGAGTGAGACTTTGTCTTGGGCTCGTATTCCGTAGCGGAAAACCTTGGGTGGCTTGACCGCCAGCTGGCCTTCAAAGCGGCTGTTGGTCGCCTTGATGTCACTGCCCCCCTTGAAGTTGACGATGAATTTATCTTTACCGGTGTTCACGCTGCCCTGACGAATATCCACTCGCGTCTTCGCATCCGTTTGGATATTCAACTGGGTCGCAATATTCTTCAGATACGGCCCAATCTCCTCGGGCAATCCCAGGGCTTTGGCTGGCTCAACTCCTCCCACATCAGCCTTCACTGCAAGGTCAATGCCATCAGCCAAATCCAGCCGCGACCTTGCGCTCAGAATTCCCGAAATGGAGTCAACCGACGCAAATGCCGGAACCCCAGCCTTGGGGATCTGGAAAGACACGTCTGCCGTAACCTGATTGCGTGCAAGCCGCGCCTTGATTGTCGATTTCAAGGGCCCCGCAATTTGCAGGATGTTCTTTTCAAACAGCGGCGTTGTCGGCTTCTCGACAAACTGAATCTGCGCATCGACGTTTGCATCGGCCGACAATTGCGGCAAAGGTGGAATCGTTGCCTTGAGAATGGTGTTGGCCTTGTGCGGAAGGGCAATCTTCCACTTGGCGTTGATGCCCGTTCCGCCCAGCATTCCGAGTTGATCTGCCAGGGGGGTTATCTTCCGCAACCGCAGCAATGCAAAAATTTCGGTTATTCCCGAAAGAGTCAGCACGCGTGGTGCATTGACGACACTCAACTGATTTTTCAACAGCGGAGAACCTGCCCAATCGACCTGAGTCGACACTTTCACATCCCTGAGCAATTTGGGCTGAGGAATTTCGAGTTGCCCTTGAATCTGAAGTCCTCCCGGAAAACTGAGAGCGCTGGGAGATTTTTTGGGTGGCTGACGAATCTGTTCGATTTCGACTTTGTAATTGATGCCGATATTTCGGATTCCTGCCTCCAGCGTGTCGAGCGCAGCCTGAAGGTCCTTCCACTGGGTCGACAAATTGATGCCGATGTTGTTTTTTAATTTCAGCAAACCCAGCGAGTCGTTGACAGGCTTCAGTGCCGGGATGAATCCCAACAGTTGATCCTTGACGAAGAGCTCATTGTCCACACGAAGCGCCCAATCACCCTTTTCTGTCGAACTCAAGTCGACACCCGCAGACAAGAGATTTTCCTTGAGCTTGCCCCAATTGATTCTTGGGCGGAGCTTCAGCTCATGCAAGCGTGCTCCCAGCAAAGGCTTGCGTAAATCCTTCAGCGTTGGCGGCTGCAAACGAACGTCCAACGGCGTCTCGAACTCGAGGCCCGCAAGCAAATCGGGGTTGATGGACTTCAACAACGACGAGAAGGCAGCTCCCTTCAAAGCCAAACTTTCCAGCTGAAAACGAAGGGGGGCGTCACCGATAGACACTCGATATTCAGAAGGCGTCAGGTTGAGACTCACAGGCGCCGCAACGCTGATGCGAGCTGCCGCATCAATGCCATCGGCAGGCAACCTTACCCGTGCATCCATCCCTGCGATATCAACTCCAAGCTCAGAGCCCAATTGTAGATTCTGAACCAATGGAAGGACTTTTTCTCCAATGCGCTTTTGAAATTCCACTGCAGGAGCAGACTCAAGCGAATAAATATCGGAAAGCTCCATGCGAATCGGCTTGGTCAACTTTTGCTTCAATTTCAATTGCCGAAGCGAAACCTGGGTCATTCCACCCTTGGCAAGGCGGGCGTTGAGCAGGGTCTTCCCTGACAGATTCAAGAACAAATTGGAAAGTTCAAAATAGGGTGTTGCTGGTTCGACGAATGAAAGCTGCACTCCGCTTTCAAGCTGCACATCGGGCAGAATTTCGAGGTGCAAAAATGGCAGAGCTGGAGAAAGTCTTTCAACTTCAAGTAAAAAATTTTTTCTTGAGGTCTCTGCGTTGCCACCAATGCGGACTTTGATTCCTGCTCTCAATTGACTGTTCTCAAGCTGCAGGTCGGATGAGAAGTCAAAATCATGCAATCCCAGTTTGGCGGAAAGACTTCCTTGTTTGATGATTGCATCCAAATTCAAACCACGCACAACAATGGAATTCAGGTTGACAGCAGCCGGCGGACTGACAATCAGGTTCTTCAATAGCGGCAGAGGATTTGAAGGATCACTTTTTTGCGTTGAGGCAGGCAGGTTCAGTTCAGCCGTGACGCGCGGCGAAACCACCTCGATTTCGGAAACCTGCAGGCGCCTTTTGAGCAACTCCCAAAATGAAAAGCGAACCAGAACACTTTGCAGTTCAAGCTCAACTTTTCCAAAATTCGCATCTTTCCATTCAGCCGAAACGCCCTCAAGTGCAACACGTGCCAGCGGATCAATGGAAAGCCCTGTGATCTTTGTTTTGAGATTGAAGTCTTTTTCCAGTTTGGCCTGGACAGGAGGCAGTACCTTGCCCATCACAAATGGGCTTTGGACAGCCGCGAGCACAAGAGCAAACAGCAGACATAAACTGCCCAGCAGGAAGGCAAAAAATCGCAACAACTTCATCGGTGGAATGAACCGCACAAGCCCTCCGAAGCGCAAAATATTCATCAAGATTAACGAAACAACACCCTCGCCGTATGTCATTGTGGTGACGGCACACACGCCTCTTCAAACACACAAAAGACAAGGATGATTTTTTTTCCCGGTCGACTCGTCCAGGCCCTGATAGAATACCGAATCAAAAGGCGATTTGGCGAATTCTGGCGGCAATAGAAAAAAGGCGAATCGAAATGGCAATCGCGCATCCCCGACATTGGCAACGTTTGCTGCAAAAAAAGCTTGCAGAACAGACCAGTCTGAATTGGCGTTGGCTTTTTGTCAGGATATTCAATGATGCCACAGCTCGGGCAAAAAGATTCGACATTGCTACAGATTCACGTGCCTTATCTTTCACATTTATTCTGTCACTTGTGCCGCTGCTGGCAATCGCATTCACCTTTTTCAAGCTGTTTGGCGGACTCAATTATTTTCTTGAAAGCACACTCAAGCCTTTATTGGAAAAGAGTTTTCCGGAAACTGTTGCAAGCCAATTGAAAGCATTTATCGACAGCTTTGTTGGCAATCTGCAAACGGGAACACTTGGAGTGGTCTCTTTCGTCACTCTGCTGGGAACAGTGATTGTTCTGATGATGAACATCGAACAGAGTTTCAATCGGATTTTTGAAGCCCGCGACCGTCGATCAATCGTCAAGAGAGTCGGCAGTTACTGGATCATGCTTTCGGCGACACCATTGGTCATTGTCCTGAGCTCAGCAAAATCGTCGGAACTCCTTCTTGCCTTCAAATCTTCCACAGGAATTCTGCATCAATTCGGCGTGATCGACTTTCTAAGATTCGTGATTGGCCACCTGGTTCAAATTATCGGTTTTGGCAGTCTGTTTATTGTTCTGCCAGAGCGCAAACCCCGACTGCTTTCGGCATTTTGGGGAGCCCTTATCACACATCTCATCTTTCAGCTTCTGGCAACAATCAACGTCCACTACGCTACATTTGTCTTCTCCAACCGAACAAATCTGCATTTGTACGGAAGTCTGCCATTGTTGGTTTTGGTCTTCCTGATTTGGGTCAGACTGGTTTGGGTTGGCATTCTTTACGGCGCCTGTATTTGTGTTGCGGTTGAAAGGTATCTGGACACACTCAAAACAGCCGACAACAAAAAGCCTTGGCACGCACCTCACGACACAATTCTCAATTGCGTGCGCACTCTTGAACACTACATTGATGCCTTCAACCAGCAGAAACGCCCACTGGCGCATGTCGACGTTGCTGCTCATTTGGAAATTTCACTCGACGAACTCGAACAGCACCAAGACAGACTGCAACGAAAAGGGCTTATCATTCCTGTCAGGTTTGAGGAACGCGACTGCTATACCGCAACCTCATCTGCGCTGCAGTGTCATACCCAACCAAGGCAGCTGGTTGCCGATCTTCTCGAAATCCCTCCAAATCAAATCAAACCGTCGACTTTCGATCAGGCTCATCCACAAGACCTGGTCGAACAGACGCGTTCCATCCTGGCCACCCTCGGCAGCTGAGCCACGCTTCACAGTGAACCCAGTTCCAACATCGCCATCTCCCCCGTTTTCAGGCAGTTACAACGACTCACAAGGGGCCGAAAGAGTCCGAATTTCGGAGGCTTCAGTTTCGAACTCAGCTCTCCGATATCCAC
This sequence comes from Pseudomonadota bacterium, assembly GCA_039799985.1. Classification (GTDB taxonomy): domain Bacteria; phylum Bdellovibrionota_B; class Oligoflexia; order Silvanigrellales; family Silvanigrellaceae; genus RFOM01. The sequence goes on from JBDLRR010000202.1 coordinate 5,299, forward strand.
CCTAGGCACAATTTGCCCGTTTACTTGGGGAAAACAGGATGTGGTACTGGCGAGTCCTTTTTTTGAACAGCTTGGCACTTGCGACTGCGTGCGGAACATCGCGTTCGACCCGCAGTCAGAATTGCAGCAATTTGCGTGCAGTTGTGGAACAAAAAAGTTTCCCGGCAAGTGCTTCAATCATTGAATCTTATGATCCTTCGGCAGCCTTGTTGCTTTTCAAGGCCACGGCCGACAAAGTCAGCATCGAGTCCCGCTGCAATGCTCGTCTGGTCAACAAGCTGGTGGCCAAACACAAACTCTCGGACGGCCAGTTGATTGATGCCCAGGCACCGATCAACTTTGATCAACTTGAAATTCATGTTCAAACCGGCGAATCCAATTTCGAGCTCCACACTTCGGCGCATTGTTTCTACAGGGTTTGGGATTCCCGAATTACTAATCAGGTTAAAAACAATCCGGCGATTGGCCTCGAACCGGTGCGCAGCCTTTTGAGTGACCTCAAGACGCGCTATCAACTTTATCGCTCAATGCTCACAACACCTCAGAAAATTGTCACGTATCTTCCCGATGGAACACCCGTAAGTTTTGATTACAAGCTAGAAGTCACGCCTCTTTACGAGCAATTCTTTGCAGAAATGGATGCAGCAAAATCCAATGATTTGGAAGTGATTGTTGGTCGTGAATTCAGCAAGAGTTCGCTCCTGCTGGATGAATTGATATCGCAAGGCTGCAAAACCGATGAAAAAATGCTCACTCATATGGGTAGCGTGAGCCTTGCCGAAGCAAAGAAGGTCACTGATCCGATGCAAATGTTGTCTTTTGCGCAAGCAAAAGACAAAGCAGTACTGGACCTGATTCGCTCGAGGTATATGTCGGGTGGTCGGCACAAACTGTGTTTCTCTCAAACCGACATGGTTGCAGTTCCCGTTGTATTTACTGGTGAACGAACATCACAACAGAAAATGCTTTTGGCCGAGATTGCAAAGGCCCAAGAAGCAAAGAATGCGATTTTCACCTCCCATCTGCGCGGAGCTGACAAGGGAAAATTCATTCCGGAAATCACCACCACCACAGTTCCACTTGCACCACCATCAGGAACTGATGCTTGTTATTGGTCGAACAAATTTCCTGGTTTTTCGATAACCGAAAGTTTCTCCCAATTCATGGAAAAGAAATATGTGACCAACTGGGTTTATTCAAAGGAAACGACTTTGGCTGGACTCAATCAGATGAAATTTGTTTTTCCCAACCTCAAGGTTGATGCCACATCGAGCGAAGGTCCAGCAACGATGATCGGCAACCTGATGCTCGAATATGCCAAGTGTGAAATCTCGGGAAGCAATTTCGAAATCAGCACAATGAAGTGCGGTGGTTCCAAGTCTGGAAATGGTCGCTGTCCTCCAATTGCAAATACTTCTTCACCAACAACTCTCGAAGAGGAACTGGCCAAAGAAAAACACAAATACATTGAAAAAAGCTTACGCCTGGCGTCCACCGCACCTATCCATCAACTCAGACGCATGCGTGAATCGAGCTCGCTGGCTTTGACGATGCCCGTCACCTCACTTCATGATTACGTCATTTCAAGGTGCCAGACAGAAAACGATCCCGAATGCAGAGTGTCTGAAGTTATTTCTTCCGCACTCACAAAGCTGTCTGGAAAATACATCGCAAATGTAGAAGCCAATCCACCCGGTTCTCCGGATTCACGCCAATCCGTCGATTTGGTTGCTGCCAACAACTTGCTGCAGTTCACCGTAACCGATGCAGACCTTCAATTCCATTGCAAATTCTCGAAGAGATCAAATGCTGCGTACATCGATGCAACAAGCACACTTTTCAACACTCTTTCCGACGAAGCCAAAACCCTTCTGTATTCCGACTTGGCCGCTGCAGGCGTTTACAGTCACTGGTCCATGGGTAGCCGCTTTCTTTTTCTCAAATGTATTTCGATGGGTATGCAAAGACTTTACAACGACTTCGACACCTATTCTGGATTGTTACACGGGCTCGGCTTTGCAAACGTGAGTTTCGTCAAGTCGGAGGCTGTCGGAAATCGATACAACCTCGACAACGCAGAGATGGTTCAATCGGGTCGGCCAATAAACATGCCATTCGCGGGGCTGTTTGTAGGAGACGAAGCGAAGAATTTGTCATCAGCAGAGGCTGCTGCGCGTTTGTTGGGAGGACCGCATCTGCAAATCTCATACTGCACCGCAGGAGGAGCAGAAAAGTCGGGCATCTGCGGCGATTTATTGGACTCAACAACCCTTGGATTGAACACAAACTTCGCCGACACAATCAGTGATTTTCCGCTTGTTGAAGCCCATTTGACCTTCACCACGGCCTTACCCAACTGGTTACCCGATGGCGAAAAAGCCAAATATGGTGGAGTGGGCTTCCCGGCTGCCAACTATTCCCCGGCCTCGTCGCGCTACTTTTTTACCGCCGGCGACAGCGGCACCACCATCACTTCTTTCGGACTCTTTCCCATTTTCATGCTGAGCACTGTCCAGGACAGACCCGTTTCAGGAGGACTGGCAGTCATTCCCAGCACGGGTGGGCAACAAGTGCAGTCATCCAAAGGTGGCACTTGCCGATAACCCGTGATGGATCGCCAGAGTTTTTAGATGGCGATAAATCTATCGGGAGTGCTCGACGTTCATGGACGACAACGTCGCATCCATAGTCCCTGAAGCCATGCGCGCCAAAGACAAAACGAGTCGGCGCTTTGGGCAGGGTTTGGTTTGGCTGTTGCTCATTTTGAGCCTCGGCAGCGCGCTCGATTTGGTATCCAAATATTTTGATTCCGATGCCCGTGTGAACAAACTTATTCAGAATGGCAAGGCATTGTCGCTACCCGATTGGACACTGCGAGCCTACAAGTGCCCAACCTTCAAATCGGACCTTGAAAATTGCAAGCAGGTCGCTGTCGAGGCAACAGCGGGGCAGCCGAGTCTGGTGAGTCGCGTGGAAATCCCACTGCGACCAGATTTAAGAAGAAGAATCATATCTCAAGCTGATAAACCGACACTCCTGGTTTTCAGCCGGATTCTGACAGGCCTCGAAAAAGAGTGGTTGGCTGATCGCGTTTCAACCGTCAATCCAGAATGGCCTTCACAGGCTCAACTTGTAACGTTGTCTTCCACCGAGTGCGAGGCCAAGCTTGCAGGATTTGATGCACCGGATTTTGATCCCGTAGCAGAACATCAGAAAATGGCCTGCTTCGCCCAAAGCAGATTTTCTTCCATCGAAGCGATGCCGAACAAAAACAGGCTCGAATATTTCATCGCCATCGGTCAGAGCATCGACATAGGCCCGACCCGATGGCCCATTTTGCTTGTTGAAAATCAGCACGTTCACGAGGTGCTTTCACTCGAACAGCTGACCTCATCTTCGGTGATTCTGTGGAATCTGGTGTCGTTGCTGATGCCTATTTTTGTGATTGCCTTTCGTTTTGTGTTCCGCGGCCAGCCTCTTCTCAACACGCTGTCTGACTATGCGCTTTGGCTGATTTTTTATGCGGGCGCCATTGTGGTTCTTCAGCAGTCCAGCTTTACGCTTCCGGTTGGCCAGACAATCCTATCAACCTTATGCATTCTGATCGAAGGCGTCATTCTGACAATGATGATCCGCTATGCTTATTGTGCATCATCCGGCGAGGAATGGGGACGCGCCGGCACCATCAGCCTTGCACTTCTTTTCTCTCTTTTGTTCATTTCAGCATCTGCAGTGAACAAACAGTCGCCACAGTCATTCCTCGTCAAGTCACATCTGTGGCGTGACGCGCTGGGCGGCGGTTTGGGATGCGTTGCGGTACTGGTCGGCTTCTACGTCCGGCAAAATCGTGCTGTTAAATTTGGACACATCGCTCAATCGGGATTCCAGTCGACAACCGACGATTTCGGTACGATCTACTACTTTGCCCGCATGGCCTGCGTGATCATTCCTTTGATGATTTTTGGCATGTCAAACCTGCGCGAAATAGTCAGACCAACGCAAAAAATTCTCAAATGGGAAGATCTTTTTTTCTTGCCGAGCCAGACAGCCCTGATTGCATTCGTGTTGGGGGCAAAGACCCGCACGTCTCTCAACTATGGACGCAGCATGAAGGACAGGCTTCAGGCCTTGTTCAACGGTGTTCTCAACATGCAGCGCGCACTGACCCCATATGAGTCGGTCAATATTGCCGCGACGGCGATGCGCGAAGCTCTTCCTGCGGCTGCAGAATC
>JBDLRR010000203.1:0-10471 GCA_039799985.1 Pseudomonadota bacterium
AATCGTTTCCAATTCTGGCGGCGATGTTTGCTTCGGCAACCAATTCAGTTTCCGTTTGGGGATCGATTCTCCAAAAAGCATCCAGGAAGCCGACACCGCGCAGATGATTGCGCCAATCACTTTCGCTCCTCAGTCTTCCACCACCGCTGGGGCGACTTGTGCTTCTGCTTTCCCGTCTGCTCGCTGAGTTGGCGTTGAATTTTTCAATCGCCCACGGAACACATGCCAGTGCTCCTGCCGTCAGTTGCATCGACTGATTCGGATTTGAAAAATGTTGTTCGCATCTTTGAGAAAAATCAGCACGACTTGCAGCCGACATGGTCTGATTGACCCAATTCATCGCCTGCTCAATAGCCGCGTCGGCTTGTGCTCCTGGCTCGAGACCAACTTCGTGCATAAGAACAAGTTCGGACGGAGTCTTGTATCGACTCAGAGGCATCGATACAGCCGAAAAATCGGATGGGAGGGGTGCAAGAATTTGAGTTGCAGATGGAGTCGTTGCCTTGGCAGACGATTGAACCGGTGCTTGAATCGGCGCAATCAGCGGAGCGTCTTCATGAATGAAGCTACGCGTATCCGGAGGATCTATGGACAATGGAATCGCTTGTGCGCGTTGAATAAAGCAACAAACGAAGCCCAGCGCCAATGTGGCCAGGCCCCGGCTGAGGTTTGGACGTGGTTCGAATCGACTCTCGCGATGATTCATGTTCAACCCCAAGGAGATTCCGATAGGCGTATCGGATTTCTGGGCCAGGAATTCAAAGATTCCACCCAGAAGCATCCTTCCATTGACGGGTTGGACTGCAAAAGAATTCCGTCGAGAAGATGACGCAATCGCAAGTATCCAAAAGGATTTAGACAGGAATCAGACAGGGTCTCGCTTGACCGGGCAAGTCATGCAACGTGGACCACCACCGCCTCGAGCCAACTCGGTGCCATCCAAAGTGACAACCAAGGGTTTGGTGGATTCCAAAAGATGAGGGTTTTTGAGAATATTCAGAGCAGATTCAACTCTGAACCCAGCCCCCTCACAAGCCCTCACCGTGTGCTCGTGCATGTCGTAGCTGATGACTTTGCCTGGAGCAAAGGCAAACATGTTCGCACCGCTGTTCCATTGCTCCCGCTGCTGATGCAGCGGTTCATCGCCTCCGCACATGATGGGCTCAATGCGGATTCCCAGGCTACGCAGCCCAAGCAGGAGATCATCCACATCCGAAAAGCGCTTGCGGCCTTCTTCGCGGACCTTGATGCGAACGATGCGGGCCCGGTTGCGCCCCATGATATAGGGTGACGACACCACAGCCTGCTCGGTGTTGACCAAGGTGAAGACCATGTCGAGATGAATAGTGCTTCTTTCCTGTGGAAGAATGACACAGAAAACATCAAAGGGACGATCGATTCCATCCTCGAGACGAGCGTTGTAATAAGCATCAACGAGTTTATCGACCGCTGTCGGAGTCGTGCGCTCACTGATTCCAATCAGAAGGACATCCTCGCTCAGAACCAGCACATCTCCGCCCTCGATGGTCATCTTCGAGCGATCATCGGTCATACAGGCATCAAGAAGAATTCCACGCCCACGCAGGGCCGGATGAAATTCATATATTGTGCGCATGATGAGCGATTCGGTGTCACGCACAGAACTCGCCATTCCACCGGTGATCAGGCGAGGCCCGATGACCATGCTAGAGTCACGCATGAAGTACATGTTTGGCAAAGGGACCAATGAAAAACTCTTGCTCGAAAGGTAACTATCCAGCGAATCCCGCTTGAGCGGAAGACCCGAAATCAACAATTCGGCCAGGTCAGTCGACGGAACATCAAGCAATTCGGAAAAGAGATGTGTGCAATTTTGTGCACGCGTGATGCGCGAGAGAAGTTCATCTTTGGCTTGCGCAATCTCAAGAACATCGGCGAGGCAGTCACGAACTTCAAGCACCTCGGAAACGAGCGACAAAACACCCTTGAGCTGTCCGTGCGCTTCGCGAACGCGATGATAATGGATGATGTCATTATAGAGCAGTTCCGACGCCGTTTTGGGAGTCATGCGCTCCACTTCCGGACCAGGAGAGTGGACGAAGACTTTTCGCAATCTCCCAATTTCGGAAGTCACCCCGATGCCAAACTCTTGTTGTTCGTCAACAGTCCCGACGCGGTCGGGTTGCGTTTGTCCATCGACATACCGAAAATTGCTATGGATACGATACTCTTCAGAAATCCGGGGCTTCCTTGGAATGGACGGCTTCCGAGCAGACGAAAGTGTCGTGTCGGACTCATTGTTCAGCATGACTGCTCCTTGGAACTCACTTTTCAGCTGAGTTGTTGAGCGGAAACCTAGCATGAGAAACGGACAAAAAGCCAGTCGCACCATCCATTGAAGAACAGAGACACGGAGAGAAAATAATGGCAAACAAAGCGAAAATACTGGTCTTGGGTTGCGGCAAAATAGGAAAGTTGGTGGTCTCCCTTTTGTCCAAATCAGGGGACTATGCGGTGACGGCGGCAGACCTGCAGCTGGACGTCGCCCGTTCAGCCACGCTCACAGCTGATGGCAAGATGCTCAAAAATACATCATTCTTAGGCTTGGACCTCAATGACACAGGCGCTGTAGAGAAAGCTCTCGAAGGGCACAGTTACGTTGTGAGCTGCGCGCCCTACCACTGTAATGTGGGAATCGCGACCGCCGCAAAAAAAGCCGGAGTGCACTATCTCGACCTGACCGAAGACGTTGCCACGACCAAGGCTGTGCGCAAGTTGGCAGATGATTCCAAACTGGCATTCATCCCACAGTGTGGACTTGCGCCTGGATTCATCTCGATTGTTGCCAACGGCCTGGCAAAATCCTTCGAAAGCATCGAGCACATCAAGATGCGCGTGGGCGCGCTGCCCAAGTATCCACACAACGCGATGAAGTATAACCTGACCTGGAGCACAGAAGGTCTCATCAACGAATACGGCAACCCCTGCGAGGCCGTAGTGAACGGCAAACTCACACTGCTTCAGCCGCTTGAAGGACACGAAAAATTCAGTCTGGATGGATTGGAATACGAGGCGTTCAACACTTCGGGTGGCTTGGGCACGTTGGCTGAGACTTTTGCAGGCAAGGCCAAATCACTGGACTACAAGAGCGTCCGTTATCCGGGACATCGCGACATCATCGCCCTGCTGATGAATGATCTCAAACTCAATTCCGACCGCGAAAATCTGCGGAGAATTTTTGAACGTGCAATTCCAACGACAAAACAAGATGTGGTGATCATCATCGTGACCGTTCAAGGCCATCGCAGCGGTGTATTGAGCCAGGAAAGTTACGCACACAAGATTTATCATCAGGACATCGATGGCGAACACTGGGGAGCCATCCAGGTCACAACCGCAGCTGGAATTTGTGCGGTTCTGGATTTGCATCACGAAGGAAAAATCCAGAAAAGTGGATTTGTACGGCAGGAAGATGTGCCGCTCGAATTGTTCCTCAAGAACAGATTCGGGAAGTATTACGGCTGACCATTCGAGCGGATGAAGCTGTTCCAGCTGTTGGTGAGAGCCAAACTTTCGAGAGCCAATCCCTGAAGCGCGAACTCCAATTGCATCTTGGCAAAATCTGCTTTGAGCTTTGCTTCATCGGCAGCACGCACGTCAACGGCACGGGCCAAGCCCGCAGAAAAAGCCTGCAATGCCTGCTGCTGCGCAGACGCTGCCGCCTTTTGACCAAAATCTGCTGCACTGCGGGCGCGCTCAAATGCCTCGAGGCGCGTCTTGAGAGTTTCGTGCGAACTGCGCAGTTGAATTTCGAGCTGCCGCGCCTGCGCCAACAAGTCGTTGGCCATCTGCATGTTGCGCCCACGCAGGGCAGAACGACCTCCGCCATCGAGTATATCCCAGCGGGCTTTGAGGGCTGCGAATTTTTGAGCTGGGGGTGAGTTGTCGAACGCCTTGTTGGAATAACCGAGCTCGACACTCAGGGTTGGATAAAACGCTGCATCCGTCAATTCAGTGCTCTTCACCTGCGCATTATGAACAGATTTCATCGCTTCCAACGCTGTTGATTGGAATGGCTTCTGTCCAACAAACGGAAAAGCAGTGACGCCAACACCGTCATCAGGATAGGGTTTTCCAACCTGCTGCAGGAACTGTTGTCGAACCTTGAGTTCTTCGGCCTTGGTTTGTTCCCACTGGGCGATTGCGGCAAGCGTGCTTGCCTCGGCTTGGTTGAGTTCCAGTCGGGTCGAAAGTCCTGCTGCAAGGCGTTGACGAACAATAGCTTCACGGGCCTTGCTGATCTCGACGAATCCCTTGTTGACCCTTACGGTTTGCACCGCCAGTTCTGTCTGCAACAGCAATTGGGCTGCGCCAAGAGTACCCGATTCAAATCGCGCATCACGAATGCGATCAGCCTGGATTCGCAACGCATTTCTCATCACCCAACCATAAATCGCCTGGACGTTGAGGACAGGAATTTGCCAACCAACGCTGGCGACCCGCTGCTGTTTGGGAACAATCACAGTAGTACTGTTGATGGGGCCGATGGGTGCTGGAAGCGGAAGAGTGAATGATTGCGAATAGCCCGGCCTGAACCATTCTTGGCCATACTCAAGGCGAGCGCCGCCAAACACACTCTCAATTGCAGAGCGCGACGCCTGGGCTGCAGCATGATCCGCCCCTTCGATTTGGATCTCGTCGGGTCCATCTTTCTTCAGTTCGTTAATCAGTCGCAGGACCACTGACATATCGGCTTTCTGGGCAACGAGTGATTCTCGACCTACCGCATTGGAATCAGTGGCCGAAACGCCCGCTGAGGATGTCGAAGATATCTGCGCATTTGCTCTTGCGCTCGCCAGAAGATTCCAACCCAATGCAACCAAAACGACCCCGGCGGTAATGGCACCAACGGCTGAAGTTGCTTTACGTTTGGATGATCGCAAGCGATCGATAATTCCAAACACGGCGGGAACCACAAAAAACGACAAGAAGGTACTCGAGAGCACACCGCCAATGATGGCCAGTGCCATCGGCGAGCGGAATTCTGATCCTCCACCGCGCATGACCGCAGTGGGAATCATTCCGAAAATCATTGCAATGGACGTCATCAGAATCGCGCGCGAACGCTCTTTCACGCTCTCGCGAACCGCGTCTGAGAGTGGCATCGTTTTTTCCTTCACACCAACAGCGTCCACAAGAAGGATTCCATTCTTGGCCGCGAGTCCGATAAGGAAAACCATTCCGATGAGTGCGCCCAGGGCCAATTGATGCCCGGCGACGTAAAGTGCGGCGAATCCACCAATCACTGCCAGTGGAAGCGACAAAAGAATCACGAACGGACGCAACAGGTTTTCAAACTGCGCAGCCAAGATGATGAAGATGAAAAACAAACTGCCGACAATGGCCAGAGTGAAACTGCCCACCATCTCTTCAAAGACTTCCTTGTCGCCCTGGATTTCAGCCGAAAATGGCGCAGGAACTGCATCGACAAGTTTCTGCACATCGCCAAGCACAACTCCATAGGTGCGAGTGCGGTCGAGCGTTCCCCAAATGACCATCTTGCGCGAGCGACGTTCGCGGTCGATGCCGCGCGGGCGATACGATTCTTGCAGATCAGCAAATTGATTCAACGCCATTGGCCCGCGCATGCTGGGCACATAGATATTGTTCCATAGATTTTCGATCGTGCGATCCTTGTCGGCCAGGCGCAGAACAAAAGGAGTGTTTTTGTCGCCAACGAATCCGGCCTCGACGCCAGTGAGCGCCAGCCGACCAGTGAGTTCCACTGCCTGGGTTGCCGAGCCTGCAAAACCAAGGTCCAGTGGTTTGAATGAAACATCCAAACCTTTTGCGAATGCTGCCGTCTCGAGCCTCGCATTTCCTACGCCCGGAAGGGCGCGAATTTTGGCAAGAAGAACCTCGGCCGCTTTGCGTGTTTCAGCAAGATTTTCTCCATAGACGTAGACACTCAATGGAGCCTCACCACCAATACCTTCGATGGGTGGCGGGTCCATCACAAGCACGTCGCCATCGATATCCTTCAAGCGCTCACGCGCCATTTTTTGCATTTGCAAAAGACCAGTTTTGCGTTTGGTTTTGGCATTGAAAACCAACCTCATCTGGACAAGCGTCTCGTCACCACGTTCGCCGACGGTCACAAAAACTTCCTGCAATCCCTCGAAGTCTTTGACTCTCTCCAGGGTTTGCTCGGCAAGCTTCTCGCTTTTTTCTCGGGTGGAGCCAGATTTTCCGCGGATGTTGATGATGAACTGGCCACGGTCTTCAAACGCAAGAAAGTCGGAGCCGCGGGATAGACTCAGGCCTGTGGCTGCAAACAATGTCACAACCGCGAGAATCAAGACCGTGACGGGTCTCTTGAAAGAAGCCACTGCCCAACCAGAAATGACCTGCTCGGTGCGCACAAGCCACGAGCGCCATTTGTCCCAAAAAGCACCTTGAAAAGGACGCGGCTTGCCTGCGAAATAGGCCGACAACATCGGATCAAGCGTAAACGCAACCCAGGTCGAAATCGCAACGGCAATGCAGATTGTCACGCCAAACTGCTTGAAAAATTGCCCGACCATTCCTTCCATGCCTGCCACCGGAAGAAACACGGCGATGACCGCCAAAGAGGTCGCCATCACGGCTGCGGCAACACGATCCGTTCCCTTCACCGCAGCCTCGGCCGGAGTGGCTCCATGTTCGAGTTCGGTGTAAATCGCCTCGCGCACCACCACGGCGTCGTCGATCAAAAGTCCAATCGCCAAAGCCATCGCCAAAAGGCTCATCATGTTGACCGAGAAGTCGAGCCAGCTCATAAAAATAAATGAGCCTGCGATACTCACTGGCAATGCCGTAGCCGAAATAAGTGCACTGCGGATGTCAGTGAGAAACAAAAGAATAATCAAAACTGCAAAGGCACCACCTGCAAAAAGTGCGATCCAGACTTCTTGTGAGTTTTCCTGGATGAATGAGCTCTGATCAACGATGCTGAACAACTTGACATTGTCTGGAAGAGTGATGCGGGAAAGCGTTTTCTTGACCGCTTTGACACTTCCGACGGTGTTGGCATCGGCCCGCTTTGTGATCACCAAACCAAGCCCACGCTTACCGTTGATGAACACGCTTGAAGCTGTCTCATCGCGAACAATTTTGAGTTCGCCAACATCCGCGAGAAAGACTGTTCGTCCATCGCGGAGAGTCACACGCTGACTTTCCCAATATTTGAGATCGGCCGGAAGAAGACTGCGGGAAACCGACATCACCTGGCTGTCTTGGGTGACATCGCCCCAGGGTATGACCGCCATTTTCGCAGAGAGTTGTTCGAAAATATCAAGTGGAGCAACGCGAAGATCCGAGAGCTTGCGCGCATCCAGAGTGAGCTGGACCCTCTCGTCGCCAATACCCAGAACTTTTGCCTCGTTGACACCTTCGGTGCGGCGAAGCTCAGGCAGCAACACGTCATCGAGAATACGCTGTGTTTCTTCGGCTGATTTTTGTGTCTCGACGCCGTAAATCAGAATTGGCGTGGCCCCGACATCGACCCTGGCCACAATCGGCTCTTTGGCACCCTGTGGAAAACGACCTTTGACGATGGACACCTTTTCGCGCACCGAATCGGCAGCTTCCTGCTCATCGGCAGACATTTTGAAGCCGAGAATCAACTGCCCATAGCCTGGACGCGCAACGCCAATCACGCGCGAAATTTTCTTAAGTCCTGCGACCTCGGCTTCGATGGGTTTCACGATCGCAGATTCGATCTGCTCAGGAGATGCGCCCGGATAAGGAACGGTGACGGAGATGAACGGAATGGAGACGTCCGGATACAACGAAACCGGCATCTTGATAAGATAAAAAACACCCAGAATAAAAAGCGCGAGACTGATAATTCCTGAAGTCACGGGCCGCTTGACGGAGAAGCGCGCAAGATTCATCGCGAGGCTCCTTAGTTGTTTTTCGATGGAGCAACAGCGGAGCAACCTGCGCCAACCACTTCGATGCTGCCAAGTGATTGGCCTACCTGAACAACCATTCCAAGAATGGTTGGCAATCCTTGCACTCGCCCGCCAACCTCAGCCCGCAGCATGGTGTCATCCAGCTGAACTTTGACGCGCTCGGCCGCCGCTTCGGCTTGCCGCCGAAGAGCGCGAGCCTGGCTGACCCGAATTTTCGCCTCGGCCAATTGCTGGGCGGTCACCGCCTCGCTTCCTTGCAGCTTTTCAAGACGCAAAAGAGCATCGGCCGCGAGATCTTCATTGCCCTTTGCAGCATCGACTGCTGCTTGAGCTTCCTTGTAGCCCGCTCGCAAAAGTCGCGAGTCGAATTCGATGATGGGATCACCCTTGCGGATGATTTCGCCATTCGACGCATGATAACGCTGAACAATTCCCGTTGATCGGGCCGTCAGTTCCTGGCGGGTGATACAGGGGGTTTTGCCTTCCGCAACCGGAATGCCAAAAGCCATCAAACCAAATATCAATACAAATCCGAAAAATTGACGCATGGAGCCTCCAAACGGAACCCTTCGCTGCGAATAAGTGCAGAAGACGTGGTGTCGTGTTTCACTTCTTCCAAATCGGGGTTAGCATAGGCGAGTTGATTGAAGAAATCTTAAATTGGAGAATTCTCTGACGTTGATGAACGGCCATTCGAGAACTGCGCTGTGCTGTGTTTTTGTTGCCATTGCAACAAGCAACATAGGCTTTGCCCAATCTTCTCGGCAAAACAGGTCGTCACCCAGAAATTCATATCCGCAGCCAGCACAGCCCCAGCGGCAGCCATGGCCGGCTCCGCAACCATATTCGGCTCCACAGCCCAATATGGCAGTTCCTCAACCTGCGATTCGCCCGCCGGTTCCACTGCCGCCACAGCCGCTGTCTCCCCTGCGCGAACAGAACCCCTATGGACAACCGGCAGCAGTTCCACCGCACCTCAAAAACCGGGATGACTTTTCGGGTACAAAAAATTGGTTCGGATCGACGGGTGCAATGTGGGGATATGACTCAATCTCGAGGACAAACCCCGGCGTTGCCGAATGCAACAATGCCTGCCAAAAAACGATCGAAGAACCGCGCTGGGCATTGATGTTGAATGGTGCCGCTGGCTGGGGCCCCATCAAACGAAACAATGTGTCATTCACCACACACTACCGCTACACCCAGAACTTGAGGACCAACGAAGATCAAGCCGCAAAGTTTGGTCAGTGGTTCAAGACATTCAAGTCGGCAGACTTTATTTTTCCGACGCGCGACATGCTTCGCTCTCATGAACTTGCAACCGAAATCCGCTATTCGATGACTCCCTGGCAATTTGGAATTCATGCGATGCTTGACTTCGAACGCGTCGGTTCGAGCGCGGGATTTCTGGGTGCACCGAATGAAGTCTCCGACAGCGTGCGCAATGTTGAACAGGTTGTGCCATGGTTCCAGTGGCGAATTCCCGGAACCTATATCGCAACCCTTTATTCACCGTTGCGGACAGAAATAAACAAGGAAGATCCCCGCAACTCCTACACAACGTGGTCAATGCGTCAGGTGGGCCGAGGGATTTTCATCAGCGCCATCCAGGACAACCTTTTCTATCTGCCGCGTATATCCTCAACTGCGAACGTGACCTTGAATTGGCTGAATAAAAAATCAGCCTCGATTCAAAATGACTCATCGCGTCTGGGTGCACGGTTTTCAATGGACTTTCCGATCGCTTGGAATATCCGGCTTCAACCGTTTGTTCGCTTCGACAGGGAAGAATTCATCATCCAGAGAATCAAAATCAACAATATCACCGACGGTTCAGCGTCGTTGATCAAGCGCACCGACAGCATCATTGGCAGCGGTGGTCAAGCTTATGTTGATCTCTCTCGAAACTGGCGATTCGTTTTCAATTTGAATTATGAATCCACACAATCAACCTTGAGTGACTTCTCGGGATCAAAAATGGCATACCAGGGAGGAGTCACCTACAGCTGGCCACTGACAAGGCCCGTTTTGCGCCGGCTTGACAGATTCAACGATACACTTGCTGCCGAGGAAAATTGACCATGATCGTATCGAAGAGCGATTTTGAAAAAGTTTTCGAGGATCTGCTGGCAAAAAAACAACCTCTCATCCTCACGCCACGCGGCAGGTCAGTCTCTTTTCTTTGCACGCCGGTCGGCATCATTGACGATGCAGTTGTGTTTAAAAATCCAATTCCAGTCGACGTTCTTCCCGACGTCGTAACTAGCACTGAATTTTCTCTTATTTGCAGAGATTTTCAGTTGATGAGTGCGGCACTATTTGCGCATGGAACCGATATACGATTCCCCATGCACCATATCAGTCTTCTGCCCCAATCACGCGTCGACGAACGAAAAGTGTTTGCCGCCAGCGATGAAGCGAACGTTGTCATCACCCACCCTTTCGATTCGGGAACTTTGCTGAAACGAAGACTCTATGACCTTTCGACAGGTGGACTCAGCTTCAGAGGAAGAATTCCGACAAAACTGATGCAAACA
>JBDLRR010000204.1:0-12955 GCA_039799985.1 Pseudomonadota bacterium
AAGTCCTGAGCCTTCAACGCCGAAAACCCATCGCTGGAGGTTTAAAAGATGGGTCGCAGACATTTATTGACCAGGTTTTGCTTGGCTTTGTTTTTAGTGTCGGCTTTGCACCCCATGGCAGCCTGCAAAAAGAACTCAACAACAGAATCAGAAACTGAGGCTGCGTCCTCCAAAAGCAGTGTCGTCAATGGATTCGTGACACGCGAACACGGCTATCTCGACACAACTGTTGGTCGAAAGCATGTGATGTCGATGGCATCACGCATTGGCCTCAAACGTGTTTTTGTGGACGTCTGGTCGCGTGGCTGCACACTCTTCAAATCCAATGTGATGAAGGCATATGGCGGACCTGAAATCTGCGCCGAATCCGAGGGCGATCCTCTGGCAGAGCTGATGCAATATGGCAAAAGCTTGAACGTTGAAGTTGTTCCTTGGTTTGAATGGGGCAACATCGTTCCAGCAAAATCGGTGCTGTGGAACAGAAACAAAAGCCGCGGATGGGTCGGATTCGAAGAGTCTTTCCACACCGTTCCATCGATTCGAATCAATCCCTACAAAGGTGACTTCGACGACTTCTACGCAGCATTGATGAAAGAAGTAGTCACCAAATACGGCGCCAAAGAGATTCACATTTGCGACAACTTTGCTCCACACACAAAGTATGGTCCGGCAACTGCGATCAAAGGCCCGGTGGCTTTCACTGCATTTGCCAAAAAAGCATTGCAACCTGCGCGCGCTGCCGGAGCGCGCGTGTCGCTGAGCTCACAACGCAGAATGAATTCACTGCAAACCTTCAGCATCGATTGGCACAGTTGGCTCAACAGTGGTGTGGTGGATTGGGTTTACCCCCAACTTTACCATGTTGGAGAAAGCAAAACCGATCAATTTGTGAGTGAAGCAAAAGCCGAGCGTGGGTATGGAGCTGTGGGTGTTGCACTTTACTCTGGTCCATCAACAGAACGCTGGACACTTGATGGCCTCGGGCGACTTGTCAAACTCGCCCGCTCGATGGGACTCGAGTCGGCGATCTTTGATTTCAATTCGTTGCTGTCGGATTTGAAGGCCAGCAAAAATGCCGACGTGGAAAAGATAGCGTCTGCATTTGGAACCCGTCCCCGTGCACAGACGACCGGAAATTCAAGCACAAAACCACAGTCGACACCTGCACAGCAAACGCCACCGCCTGCGCCACAATTGCCACCACCAGAGAATCCTGCACCTGCGGCCACTGCAACCACCACGCCAGCGAGCACCGGGAGCGAAAGTTCAACACCAACCGACAGTGCTTCTTCACCCAATGGCAGTCCGGTCGTGAAGACACGCCTGTGCGAATACATGAAAATCAGCGGTGCGCCCGGCGAAGGCGCACCGACGTATTTGTCGACCGTCAACAGTGATCCGGTCGACGCTTCTCCGAATGGACAACTGGCCTACAGACATCTCACCCAGGTGAACATCAATGGTGAACTGATGATGTATGTGACGTTGTATTCCAGCGACGGCAGCAGCCGCGTGCGCTGGGTTCAGGCCCGTTACCTTGTCGAACGTCGACCCGACGAGCTCACCTGTGCGCCGTGAGGCAGATGAACACGACTATCTTGCAGGGAACTCAGCCCATAGGTTTTGCCCCACAACACCAGTTCACCCCTTGCGGTGTGGACCTTCGTGATGATTCGGTGGCAAGGCCAGGTCTGCCGTGACCGCAAAAAAGTCATGCAGATGCGGATATCGCTCGCGCACCTTCAATGCCCAGTAGAGCTGCCGACGTGGCTGCTCATGTCGCAAAAAAATCCGTAGCAGCAACTGCTCGTCGGCGCTGAGAATCGATTTATTCGCTTGCGCTTTTTTGAGCTCGGTGTTGGCAAGAGTGCGGATGCGCTTTTCGGCGGACATGTGCCTTTGGCGATAACTTTCCAGATCCACCTGCTCGTTTTGATGTTTGTGGAACGTGTCGGAGTAGTGCATCCATGCACCAGCAAGCAATGCCAGCGACGGAACTTCCTTGCCAAAGTGGGTGATCAACTGCAGCACGTGTTCGGTGGGATGAGATTCCGCCAGCAGTCGCGCGTAGTCGAGCTCGCGTTCCCGATCGAACTCCTGCTCACTGCTTCTCAGTTTCAAAAATGATTCGAGAATACGCTGAGATTCATGCTCGACAGTGCCTGGAATATCTTCGGGCTGAGTGCCGGAACGGGCTCCCGCCTTGGGATGTTCATCGGAATGCCGGTTGTTCCGCCCACCCTCAATTGAAACCAGATGAGGGTTTTCAGCAAGATGTAATCCTGGTTTCTGGGCTTTGCTCCGGGCCGGAAAAACCAAAGCCTCATGCGCCGACAGGCCATCCTGTTCGGCGGCAGCTTTCTTTTTGCCCTTGCGCTTGTCTTGGGGTGTCTCTGTGGTCACCTTGTCCATGTCGACAGGATGCGAACCGTTTGGAACCGGGGGCTGTGGATGCAGCGTGCGCACATTTTTTGCGTCGCCAAGTCCACGCCGGTTTTTGGCATCCGGCGTCTTGGCCAATTTGCGCCAATGCGCCGTGTCCAGATTCATTCTCAACAAACACGTGGAACCATTGCGTTCGGTGACCTGAACAACCCCCGATTCGGCAAGTTCAGAAAGTGCAGACTTGATCTGCCGCTCGGTGACCCCCAGGATCAACGCAAGTTCTCCTGGAGAAGTCACAACTTCCTCTACCCTCGCAGCCAACCCATTCAGCAGATAACTGATGAGCGCGTAAGCCGGGCCTGAAAAGCGTGCCACCGCCAACAACTTGAACCCGCCACTTTCTGCAAATCGCTTGAAGTTCAAGAGAAAGTCTCCCTGTTTTGATTTTTTTGAATTCTAAAAATTCAGGTCTTCCGAAAAAGGTCCGATCAAGAAGGTAACACAGGCGGAGGAGGTCTGATGCTGCACCGCTTTCTGACACTTTCGAAAATTCCGGAACTGCGCACAGAACCAAGCAGCCCTGAAGCGGGCCTGACCGACATCGAGATTTTGGTCCCGGTCGAAGTCCTTTGGCAAATGGAAGAAATCATCAAGGAATTGAAATTTCTCAAATCGTCGGGGTATTCAACCAACCGCATGAACAACAAGCTCATGCAGCTGATAAGACCCTACATGGTCAACGAGCGCGACCGCATCGCGCAAGCCCGAGGGGGCAGTTCGGCGGCTTGACTGAAGATTGCCAATGCAACCGTGCTCCTTCCCGACCGGAATCCTGCCGCCAGGTGGTGCAGTCCATCCCCAAAACTTCTATTTCACCAGAAGTTCTTCTTTGGACAAAGCAGTGAGACGTGTGAGGCCAGACACGAGATACCAAAGCACAAATCCTGTGAACACAAGAACGGGCAATGCGATGACCGGAAAACTCAAGGCGGTCATCTTGCCCAACTCCGCGTTGAATTCCGAAGTTCCCGGAGCACTGCGCAAAATGTATCTTGCAAGGCCAAAATTCAATCCTGCGCTCAAAAAGAAAGAAAGTGAGAAGAGTAATGTTGCTCGTCGCATGAGAGTTTCGAATTCATCATGCCGATTGAACAGTGCGATTTTTTCCCGGACAAGCCTCAGATTCACAACCCGATCGTTGATGAGAAGCGTTTGGACAAGTGAAGTTTTCATTTTCATCGAGACAAGCACTCCGATTCCAAGCAACCCCGGAAAGGCTCCCTCTTTCACTGCAAACCAAAATCCATCCAATGCCAAAAAGCCCAGCCCTCCTGTGAGCGCCACATTCAGGAGTCCAAAAACCGAGAAAAAACTTGTTTGCCGATTGCGCACAAATTCCCAAACACCCAGCAGCAAAGGAAAAGCCAGGGCAAGCCAAAATGCCATGACCGGCCCGAGGCGTTCAGGACCACTGAATTTGCTCAACACCAGAGAAGGAACCACAATGTTGAAAAGAATGTTGATCAACATTCCCGATTCGTTGGCTTTCACGACAGTGCGGGCCTGATCACCCGATTCCTCATTCAAATTCATCTCTCCGCCGCGGGGTGAATATCATCTGAACAAAAACGAGATTCCGCCGCCCAATTGCATGCCAGAGGTCGATATCACCTTGCCGTTGTTGGTGTGCAAACCGGCAAACAAAGTCAGCATCATGTCTTCAACTTCGTAACCATAGCGGATGAGATTTTCATCGTCGCCATAAATCCGCGTGAGCGATATATCGAGGCTGCCACGCACAGTCGTATAGGTTTGCCAGACGGGTGTGGTTCCACTCGGAGAAATTTCGCTGGTCGTGGCCGATCCTGATGACGTGCCTGATGTGGCAGTTCCTTCTGAGGCGACTGCCGCAGCTTCTTCGCGCATGCGCATTTTTCCAATCACATAGCTGAAGCGAGGAGAAACCCATGGATACTCGCCAATGCGTAAACGATATTCACCAAGAATTCCGCCACCAAAACCAGACAGAGTGATTTGGGCATTGTTGGCATCGGCGCTGGTGCCTTTCATGCTCACACCACCCAACTCATAGCCAAGACCCAACTCTCCCCAAAAGTCGAACAGACGGAACGACTGTGCGACAAACAAAAAGCCTGGCTTTTTGTCTTTGTAGGAAAGATCGTAAAGTTCTTTGTCTTCCGAAGGGCGAATCTGACCGCCGGCGATAGTCAAGGTTGTTGCAGCGGAACCGTTTGGATACTTCAAACCAATAATTTCACCCGGAGCAGCTGCGTCGTCTGCTCGTGCCTCAGAAACCAACGCCTGACTCAACAACGACGTGAAGCGTTTCAGGTGGCTTTCAAAACCATCCTTGAAGCGATTCCATTCTTGTGATGCTTTCACAAGATTGCGCCCGCTCCATTCGAACATCGAATGGAATGCAGGTTTGAAGCGTGGATTTGATTCAAGCCACGCTGCCCATTTTGGTCCGTGTTTGTAATAGAAATCGCTCACACCCAAACGGTCCAACCATGTGTCGCGCAACACGCGCCAATAATGCACAGCCGGACTTTGGGTTGAACCCGAGGCTGCAGTCACAACAAAACAGTCACTTTTGGATTTGCCGAGGCCGGGCGATTTTTTGCTGCTCGGAAAAACAACGTCAAACGACTTCGCTTTCAAACAGCGTGAACGCGACAGACCGATGTTTCCGGCGGAGTCGAGCGGATAGACCATCATTCCGTAATCTTCGCCGTTGATTGCGTCGTTGACCGCATAGCTGGTGCGTCCGTCAGACGACACGCGAACGATATTCAAACAACCGCGCTTGATGGCGTTTGCTGTTCCGTTTGAAGCGGGAAATTCGGGTGGAATGGCGATGTCATTTGCCGACTTTCCAAAAAAATCGTCGATCAGGTCGGCTGAACAGCCGAGTGTGCAGGACGTCGAACCCGCAACCGCGGCATCAATTCCGGGATAGGTACAGGCGAGATCACCATTGGCTTTGGTTTTGTCGAAAATTTTGTTGGGCTTGAAAGTCCAGCCGCCGGCTTTGCATTCGGAGTCTTTCCAATACACCACAACAAAACCCGAGACGTTCGACTTGCCAACCGAGGTGATGGCTCCGGTGGAAGTGTCGGCGGCAGTTGTGTCATCGGGTGGCGAAAAGTCAAAAGAAAAAGCGCCGTCGCTGACAACCGTCGAGCCTATTTTGGCAGAGCCAACAATCGCGCCGATGTCGTCTTTCATATAGGTGGCCGACAGACCTTGGATCGTCCCGGCGTTGCCCGGAGGCACAGCGCCTTCAAGGCTGTAGTAAGGCTGAATCTTGAGTGCCTTTCGCCCGTCAATCAAATCAAGAGCCGCGTCGTTGGTGAGTTTGTCGGGCCACTGCGGAAGAGTGGTCAGGCGAATCCGCATCTTGATTTGCCCTTCACGCACTTCTCCGGCCGTGAAATTTCCGTCTTCCTGGATTTCAAGAATGTCGACACCCGTCACGTATTGCGTGTTCTTGCCGACAACGATCGTCCATTTGGATTTGTCATAAACAAACCTGGATTGAGCCGGGACAGTGAGTTTGGGATAAAAGACCACTGTGAGCTCAACAGCCGATTGTCCGGCTTTGGGCAAATACGAAGGGGTGACAACGGTCGAAGCTCCGTCTTTGTCCTTGAGCCCGACGTCCTGAATGCTCGATGTGTCTGCAAAAAGCCCCAGGCCATTTTCCGCTTGCGATGCCGTTAGCCTTTGCTCGGCACTCGGCCAAGACTGGTCATCTGGTCGACCACAGGCTGCGACGGCCAAAAGGCTTACGCTTGCCACCACCCCGACAGTTTTGGTTGGCTGCATCAACATTCAAACATCTCCTTAGAAAGTTTTTCTGTCTGCAAGCGCTCAAAACATATGACCGGGGTTGATTCATCAACTCATCAGTTGAAAAAGCCAACTTTGGCACATGCCTCCACAACCTGGAGGGCATTGAGCGCAGCACCCTTACGGAGGTTATCAGAGACGAGCCAAAGTGACACGCCGTTGGCAAAAACCTTGGCTGTCCGAACCCGACCGACGAGAACTTCGTCGCGCCCCTGGGACTCTCGGGGTGTGGGGAAGAATGCCACGTCCGGCGATTCCTCAGAGTCGGTGGCAGGTTTGGGGTTTTCGTTGGCAACCACCTCAATGCCCGCTGCCGAAGCGAGCATTTTTTCCAGTTCCGCAACATTCACTGGCCGGTCCGTCTCGACCGTCACCGACTCGGCGTGACCCACAAAGGTCGGAACACGCACACTTGTCGCCTCCACCGGCAAATCCGGCAGATCGAGAATCTTTCGGGTTTCAAAAATGATCTTGCTTTCCTCGTCGGTGTCTCCGTTGGGCAGGATTTTTGCCACGAACGGCATGACGTTGAAGGCAATAGATTTTGGAAATGCGCGAGAAGGCTTGACCGACAGATCCTGTGTATTGAAGAACTGGCGTGCTTCTTCTTCAAGAACTTCAAGGCCAGGTTTACCTGCGCCCGAGACGCTTTGGTAAGTCGAGACGATGACTCTCTTCAATCCAAAATTCTTGCGAATCACGTCGAGAACCATCACCAACGGAGTCGTGCAACAGTTGGGGTTGGCCACAAGCGGCTTGCCTTGCATAAGCTCTTTACCCAAAAGCTTGCCGTTGACTTCAGGCACCACCAAAGGAACAGAAGGATCATCACGGAATGCGGATGATTTGTCGACACACAAAATTCCACGTTCGATCAAACCAGGAATAAATCGGCGGGAAATATCCGCCTCCGAGGCAAACAACACCGCATCACATTGAGCCAATGCTTCTGCTTCAGTTGCCTCAACCACCACTGATTTTGTTCCCCAAGAAAGGCGCTTTCCGACTGAAGCGGGCGATGCAAATGCACGCACGGCCTTGACAGGAAAATCAAGATTTTCATCGCCCAGAATATCAAGTGCAGTCTGGCCAACGACTCCCGTTGCTCCAACAATTCCCAAGGTCAATGGTTTCATGTGTGGGTTTCCTCCTCTTCGTCATCGTCACCAGAAATAAAAAGCTCTTCTTCTTCGGCAGTGCGATCGCGCTTGAAAAACAGCCACATCACCGGGCCGTGCAGGCAGTACAAAATCAGCAACAGCGACAACGTGACGGTGAACTCCAGCGTGAACATCAGCACCGTGATCATCAAAACAAATGCCAAAAAGCGAAACGGGCGCTTGCGCGGCAAGCGGATGTTTTTTGTACTGACGTATTCAAAGGTACTGATCATTCCCATTGCCAGCGCAAACATCAAAAAGATCAAGAACAGATTGCGGATATCAGGCCGGGTCAGGTTTCCTGCAAGCTGCACAGCCCACTCGGAATAGCCGTTGACCAGCGTCCAGTCCTTGAACTCGTATTGCGACATGAGAAATGCGCACAAAGGCATCGCCGCCATTGGAATCGGGATACCCGTGAAGTTGCCGCTGGCCTTGCCCACCGAACTTTGGACATTGAACCTGGCCAAACGCAGGGCGCCACAAATGGCGTAAATAAAACAAGCAGCAAAGCCCAAACGGGCAGAGCTGTAGAGCGCAAAATTGTAGATGACGAATGCTGGTGCGACGCCAAACGAAACCATGTCGCACAGCGAGTCGAGCTGAACGCCGAATGCACTCTGGGTGCGCGTCAGGCGTGCCACACTTCCATCGAGTCCGTCACAAACAGCAGCTGCAAGAATCGCATATGCAGCCCACAGAAAATGCTGCGTAGGCGATTCGGCCATTCGCCCTTCAACCGCAAATTTCATCGCCAAAAAGCCAAAGAACAATGACGTCGCCGTGATCATGTTCGGCAACAAATAAATACTTGCCTTGACGCCCTTGCGACGCGATGCGAGCCCTTGAATCTGACCCACTCCTGAAAGACCTCCTGTCATGCTTGGGACTCCCCTTGCTTTTGTCTGAGTTTGATGACCGGCGTTGGATCCCGGCCATACACAGGCTCAAGAATTTTCACTTCTGATGCTGCTCCTGACGACCAATTTCCAAGGTGAACAAGAATATCTCCGAATGCCGTCGGAACAGCGTACGGATCATCCAGTTCAGAGGAAAGCCGACCACAAAAATCTTCGCCCATCCCGGGTGCCGTTGAATGACAAATGCCATGCACTTTTTCAGGCGAAACACCTTCGACCGCCCACACGCGACGAGCGTGACCCAAAGCCAACCCGTTCACGTAAGCACATCCGAGTCGCAGTCCGGTGAACGAACCTGGGCCAGTGACAACGCCAACAACCCCAACATGACTGTCATCGGTGTTCAATGATTGAAGCGCCAACTTATAGAGCTCGGCGAGGTTTTCGGCTGTCAGACCCGCACAGGTCGCGAACAAACTCGAACGACCGGGATCCGTGAAAAAAGACGCTGAAGCGGAAGTATCTGGAAGGTTTACCTTTTGGGGTGTTGTTGAAGCCAATGCGGCAAGAAGAATCATCGCCTGATTTGCGCACACACCCACAGAATGCGCCTCAACGCGAAACAAGGCCACACCTGCACCGCGCTTGTGGGTACAAAACAGAGCCGCGTAATTTGCGGTGGATTGGTTGGGGCTGGTGTCTGCCACGCTCAGTCAACTCCTTACGAGCGAAACAACCGCATCAGGTCGTTGAAGAACACGAGAACAATAAGACCCAGCAGCAATGCAACTCCCAATCTCTGCACGGCCATCTGGACTTTCATGGGAAGCGGCTTGCCATAGGCCGCTTCAACTCCTTGCAACAGCAAATGGCCGCCATCCAAGGCAGGCAAGGGCAACAAATTGAACAGCCCAATATTCAAACTCATCCAAGAAATCGTCAGAATGAAAACCAGCAGTCCACCCTCTGCTGCATCGCCGGCCGCACGCGCAATGGCGATCGGACCACCGAGATTCTTGAGTGGAACATCTCCTGTGAATAGTTTTTTAAGCGCGATCACGATGGTCGTAGCCTGGGTCATGGTTGAATTGAAGCCATCTTTGACAGAACCCATCAACGAATCGCTGCGCAGAATCACCGGGTCAACCGACACGCCCCGACTTGCAAATGCAACTGGAAGATCGACAACCCACTGATTGCGGCTGAGTGCATCCATCGCCGCCCGACGCGGAATTTTGCAGTTGAGTACGCGCAGGTTTTGCTGTTCGAGGTTCATCACTTTCAGCTGAAGATCCGCAGGACCAGCATCATCGGTGCGCATCAGTTTCTGCAAAACAGAAGACAATTCGACCGGGCTTTCCAGACTCATGGGGCCTGCACTTTCAAAAAACGTGTCGCCTGTCGTGAGGCCACAGCTTTGCCAAGCCTCTTTCACAGGAATCTTGCGGTCGCCCTTGTTGAGCGACTCCCAGGATTTGACCATCATGTCGGTCGAACGCACCGAACGTCCCCAATCCAGCAGACTCACGGGCGCTGTGAAATTCAAGGTTGCTTTGGTTGGTGCTGGTCCGCCCATCGCCTGGGCCTGTTTGGAATCAGATTGAACGAGAAGTTTTTCAATTGTCAGGTTGTCGTGACGCTCAACCAAAACTGTTGCGTTGCCTTTGGCAAGTGCCTGCTCAACTTCATGCAGCGCCTTGACCTTGTTGCCATTGACTTCCAAAATCAGGTCGCCCGACTTGAGACCCGCCTTTGTAAAAACGTTGTCATCGGCAACAACCATGACCCTTGGGGTTTGGAAGAACTGCGAAACGCCGATACGTCCCACGGCAGTGGGTTCGCCAAACAAGGACTCACTCATTTCCTTGGCCGGAGTCATTTCCAACGTCATGGCCGTGCCACCGCGCTCAATTTCAACCGAGGTCGGCATTTCGGGACGCGAAGAAATGAGGCGGTTGATATCAGCCCACGAACGGACTTTCTCGCCAGCAATTGCAACAATCTTGTCACCGGTCAGTAGTCCCGATTTGCGCGCCACTCCCTCAGGAAGAACGCTCACGACGGGTGCTGCCTGTGGCAGACCCACGTTCGACAGAATGACCATGACGATCAAACTCAACACAAAGTTCGCAAATGGCCCAGCGACAGAAATGATGGAACGCTTGTAGACCGGCGCCGTGTTGAGCGCCTTACCGGCCAATTCGGGTGGAACTTCTTCACCACTTTCCATGCCAAAAAAGCGCACGTATCCGCCGAGTGGCAGCCAGCAGATTTTGTACTCGGTGCGACCTCGCTTGAATGACCAGGCTGTGGGTCCAAACCCCAGACTGAATTCTTCAATGGCAATGCCCATCCACAAACCCGCCAGATAATGGCCAAGCTCATGAACGAAAACCACAATTCCAACCAAAATGATAAAGGCGACAAAGGGATTGGTGAGCAACCAACTCAAAATTGAACTCATTGGTTTGTGGCCTTCACAGATTTAAGATGTGTGGGTGAATTTTTGCGCTTTGTTTCGCTTCCGACGGGTTGGCGAACCTGTTCTGGCGTGCGCCCAAATCTGCGTTCACGGTTGCTGTACTGCTTCAAAAGAGATGCAAAAAGACTCTCGGAGAAATCCGGCCACGGGGTATTTTCGAAGAAATACTCGGCATAAGCGGACTGCCACAGCAAAAAGTTGCTGACACGTTGTTCTCCGCTCGTACGCACAACCATATCGACCCCGGGCAACCCTGCTGTGTCGAGATGATCTTCAATCGTCTGTTCATCCACGTCGGCGGGATAAAGCTCACCCGCGTTGATTTTATCGAGGACCCTGCGCACAGCCCGAAGAATTTCTCCGCGACTGCCGTAGCTCAATGCGATGCAAAGGTTGAGGCCGGTATTGCCGGCGCTGTCGTCCTCGAGTTTTGTTGCCATTTCGAGAATGTCGCTCGACAATTTGCCGCGGTCGCCAATCAAGCGGAAACGAATGTTGTTGTCGAGAATCTTGCTTCTTTCGGCTTTCAGATACCAACGCAGAAGACTCATCAGCGCACTGACTTCTTCTTCGGGCCGCCGCCAATTTTCGTCGGAAAATGCATAGAGTGTCAGGGCGTGAAGCCCGCAATGAACGGCAAACTCGGTGATTTCGTTCACCCGTTCCACACCTTTTTTGTGGCCTGCCACGCGCGGCAATCTGCGCGCGGTTGCCCAGCGACCATTGCCGTCCATGATGATGCCCACATGACGCGGAAGTTTCAGTGGATCAAGTTCCCATTTCTGAAAAAATTCGTTCATTTCCTTGGCCTCAAACCCAAACGGACTCTTCACGGCGGCGCAAGCCCCGACAGCGGCCTATACCCTACCCACCGGAAGCGGTCCATACGGCCGCAGAAATTGACACGAACCTCGGGTTTTGACTAGCCTCGGACGCTAGAGAAACCAGCCCCCTTCCGGAGTCTCACATGACCAACGATTCCAACCGCGCCAAAGAAAACCAACCCCTTTCCACCCAAGGATACCGGGGAACGCGCGACTTCCATCCGGAATTGCAGAGGCTCAGGAACTGGATGTACGGGCACATCAGGCAGGTCCTGGAAGGCTATGGTTACGAAGAATACGCCGGGCCCATTCTCGAGCCACTGGAACTTTATGCCAGCAAATCGAGCGAAGAAATTGTCAGCGAACAGCTCTACTCATTCGAAGACCGGGGCGGCCGAAAAGTCGGAATTCGCCCGGAAATGACCCCAACGCTCGCACGCATGGTGGCCTCACGTTCCAAAGAATTGGTCCGCCCCATCCGTTGGTACTCGATTCCAACCTGCATGCGCTATGAACGTCCGCAACGCGGCCGTCTGCGTGAGTTCGATCAACTCAACGTCGACGTCTTTGGCGGCACGCCGTTGGACGAAGATGTCGAAGTGCTGCTCACATGCCACGACTTGCTGACACGTCTGGGAGCCAAGCCCACGGATTTTGAAATCAAGGTCAATCACCGCGGGCTCGTCGATGATGTTCTGTTCGGTGTGCTCAAATTGAACCCTTCACAAAAATCGCCGATCCTGCGCCTGCTCGACAAACGCGACAAGCTCACTCCAGAAGCATTCCGCGAAGAGGCCGGAAAACTTTGGTTGTCTGAGTCAGACATTTCCACACTCGAGACCTTCATGACCCAGCCACTGGCCGAGATCCGCGCACTGCTGGGCTCCCAGACAGCCAATCTGGATGCACTCGAACAGCGCTTGGCTTGCTTGCATAAGCTCGTTCCGGCGGAATGTGTCAGATTCGACGCTTCAATCATGCGCGGCTTCGATTATTACACAGGCCTTGTTTTCGAAATCTACGATAACCATCCGGACAACCGCCGGGCTTTGTTTGGCGGCGGACGATACGACAATCTCGTGGGTGCATTTGGCGTCGATCCCCTGCCCGGCATTGGTTACGGGGTGAGCGATGTTTCGCTGTTGAACTTCCTGGAGGTTCACGGCCTGACACCCACTTTGAAGAGAAACACCGCGGTGGCTGTCATTCGTTTCTCTGAAAACGACCGCATGCCTGCACTCGATTTGTCGAGAATCCTCAGGTTGGCTGGAGTGAACGTCGAGACGACTCTGTCGGCGACCAAATTTGGCAAGCAGATTCAGTGGGCAGAGCGCACCGGTGCAAAGGCGGTCGTCTTTCGCGGTGAAGAAG
>JBDLRR010000205.1:0-15538 GCA_039799985.1 Pseudomonadota bacterium
AACACCAATGTGAATGCAGACGATTGTTCTGAAGGAACGGAAAAACTGGAAACGTAATGTGAAACAACAGAGGCCTCGGCAGGCGAGACGATATATCGATTGGACATGGGCAGAAACACGCCTGGCTCGAGGATTTGAAGCATCCCTCCGAAGCTTGGTGCGCGTCCGCTTCCACCATGAGGTGACTGACCACTCATGGGTGGATGAGGTGCCTGGCCAAGCGCGACAGACATTTTCGACAATCCCAAAATCGCCAGCGTGACAGTTGCCACAAAAACCAAAATTTTTGGTCGCACAAACCCAGACGCAGCAGGAGCAGATGCACCTGCTTGCTTTTTGCGTTCAGGCAAATAGGGCAGTTCGGCACGCTGCAAGCGAAGACACAACGAGATCAATGCCTGAAGGCAATCTGCCTCACTCAATTGTGCCAGCCTCGGTTCCTGGCTCGAGCCCGTTGCCAAGCGCGCAATCAGCTGATCACGCAAGACCAGCACCTGTTTCAATTCACCCTCATCCGAAAATCCTTTGTATGTTGCGGAATAGGATTCCATATTTTCAGCGGCAAAAAGCGGCGCAAGAACGAACCAGATCACAAGCAACGACATCAACACGGCACCAAGGAGGGTAAAAATCATGTGCGCTCTCCTTGAGCTTTGAGACTTTCAATATAGGCACGAAGTTCTTTCTCAAGACCTTCACGCTCAAGAGCTTCACGACGTCGCGACGAGCGGATTGCCGCAACAAGAAAAGCTGGGCCAAGAACCAATCCAATCGATGGCACAATCCAGATCATCGCACCAAATGAGTTGCTGGAATCCGGCTTGCGAAGAATCCATTCACCATAACGATCTCGGAAAAATTTTATAATTTCAGCTTTGTTTTTTCCTTCTCCGATTTGCCGCTCAATTTCGCGTCGCATCGCTGTGCTTTGGGGAGTTTCACTCTCCAGGATGCTGACACCCTGACAGGTGGGGCAGCGAAGCTCGTTGCCAATGTCAAGCATCTGTTCGGAGTATTGAAAGCGGGCCTTGGATTCGTCGGCCATTGCTGTACCGGAAAAACCAAAAACAAGCAGTAACACTGCACTGCCAATCACAACTGCCGACTGTACTTTCTGCGACCGCAGAACTGGCGACAACGATTCACCCAAGAGATCCATTTCACTGGTGGCTGATTCAAGCATCAACCCATTTTCACTCACATCAACGCTGCGCCGCTTGATGCGATGACTCAAGCCAACAAGTGCGCCCAGAACCATGACCACCAGACTTGTCCACACAAATTTCACTGTCGGATTGATATGCATTTTCAAGGATACCTGGTTCGTCTTTGAGTCAAAGAAGGCAAGGACGAGGTAGAGATCGTGCCAAAATGTGGAATGGATTCCGATCTCGTTGAGCCACTCTTCCTTGTTCGTGTACTTGCTGCGGGTTGGCAAAACCTCTGCAACATTTCCTCGCTCATCTTTTGCTTCAATGACTGCCGCAGCATAGGTGGCATTGTATTCTTGCTTGTAGTTCATTCCCCTGTAGGTCAACGTGTAACCGTAGAACTGTGTCGACTGACCCTGCGAAAGTTGGGCCTCTGCTTGAATACCCCGATATCCACCAAGAAATCCGCAAATCGCAATCAGGAAGCCAAGATGAACAATCCATGATCCAAAATACGGACGATTGAACTTTAAGAACGCCTGACCATTCCACCGGATGGCTTTGAGCTTGAAAACCAAATCCATCACCATGACAAATGCGGTCCACAACACGAGTGCAAAACCGATTGTCGAACGGAGATCCAAGCCTTTGTGCCACCACAAAATCGAGGTCAGAATCAACGACCACAGTGCGGGAAACAGCAAGCCGGCCACCGGATCCTCGATTTTCCCGTTGCGCCAGCGCATCAAATTCCCCACACCCATGAGTCCGACCAAGCCAACGGCAATCCATGGTGCAAAGGCGTTGAAAAAGGGTTGCTGAATTGAAATCTTCACACCGCGCACAGCTTCAACAATCAGCGGCAAAAGTGTGCCAATACATACCAGCGCCAACAAGAACAAAAGAAAGAAGTTGGTGAACAACAGGGAGCTTTCCTTGGAGACTGTCCACTCCTGAGACTGAGCAGCACCTTGAAGATGATGGCCTCGCACCGACACAAGAACAATCATCAGCAATGTCCAAATCACAATGTAAGCGAGATAAGCTGGACCAATGTTGCTTTCTGCAAACGAATGAACCGAGCTGATGACCCCTGAACGGGTGATGAACGTACCCAGGAATGTCAACACGAAAGCAATAGCCGAGAGTGAAACTGCCAAACGTGGCAATCTGTTCATTTTATCGAGTATCAACAGCGTATGAAGCAAGGATGTGGCGGCCAACCACGGCATGAACGAGCTGTTCTCCACTGGATCCCAAGCCCAATAACCTGCCCAGCCAAGTTCAACGTAGGCCCATTTACCACCCAGAAAAATACCGACCGTCAGCACTGCCCAGCCCCCAAGAGTCCAACGCCTCACGGTGACCAACCAGTCGGGCGTGAACGAACCTCGCAACAGCGCAGCAACCGAATATCCAAAAGGAACAATCAACGAACAATAGCCAGCGAAAAGGCTGGGCGGATGTGCGGCCATGTAGGGATTCTGCAACAGCGCATTCATCCCCTGACCAATTTCCTGGACTGGAAAAAGCCTGCTCAAAGGTGCCGATGCCCAAACCAACAGCAGGGTCATGAACGAAAGACAGAAGCCATACGCAGCCAACAACCCCGGCAAGATCGGCTCATTTTTTTCACGCATGGTCAGCAAAGAAATACTCACCACGATCGACATAATCATGGTCCACAGCAAATGACTTCCTTCGAGCGAACTCCAGAACGCCGTCAAATGATAAATGGGAGGCATGTCCGCTGCGGAATTCCGAAAGACGTAGCCAATCGAGAAATCGTTGGTGATAAGACCCGTCCAAAGTACTCCCGAGGCAAAAAGAATACAGGCATTGACCGCGACCAATGCATTGCGACCACTCAAAACAACGCCCCGTTGCGGACGACTCAGTGACAGCACACCCATCACCGTTCCAAAGACCGACAAACAAAACGCAAGCACAAGAGAAAAAAATCCAAGCTCAACCATTCGAAGACTTCCTTACCATTTGACGACAGGTGGGAGCGAAGCAAAAATCGCCTCGATGTTACCGCCCGACATCAATCCAAAACGAGTACCCCGATCGTGCACCAAATTGAACTCGGCGTATCGTCCCCGCCAATAAAGGTGCTGTTCTTTAAGTTCATCGCTGAACGCCATTGGCACTCTGCGCTGCAAAATCTCGGCATAACGGTGAGCGAAGACCTGTGCAGTGTTGAGCAACAATCCAAGGTCAGTCTCACCCGAAACCTTCAAATAATCGAAAAATATTCCGCCTACACCCCGGGTTTCTCCGCGGTGCGGAATGAAGAAATATTCGTCACACCATTGTTTGAATTTGGTGTAATCGCCCAAGGGATGAGCCTCACAGGCAGAACGGAATGCGGCGTGAAAGCCGTCAGTGTCTTCCTGGAACCTGACCATCGGAGTCAGGTCTCCGCCACCCCCCATCCAAAAAAGATAATCGTCGCCGGCACCAACCTTGAGAACACGAATGTTCATATGTGCAATCGGAGCGTTGGGATTGTAGGGATGACAAATCAGCGAAACCCCGGCCGCAAAAAAAGGCTGACCCGAGTATTCCTTTTCAATGGATGGATATGAAGGCCCCCACACCACGCTCATGTTGACTGCCGCCTTTTCGAGGACCGGCCCACGAACCACGGTCATCACACCGCCGCCTTGGGGCAAACCGTCTGTTCCTGACTTGGTCCAGGATTTGACGCTCACTTGCGCCTCGGGATCGATGCTCAAAAACACCGCACGGTTGAGATTGCGAACAAAAGTCAGCAATCCAAGTTCGCGGGTCGAAATTCTTTGACCGTGCATGGGCTTGGAAATCTCGAAGATGGGATCCGTGGTATCAGCGGGATGGTCGAACACTTCAGCCAAATTGCGCATCGGATGAGCATTCTCAAAAGCCTGATACCGTTCAGCAACTCCTTGTGCGCCAGAAAGTGCAGCTAGATCCATGGGACTCGGCATAAGAAGGCTCCTCCACACGTTGTGGAGGAGCTTAGTGGCAAAGCTGAAAAAAAACCATGGATTGACTCACATCAAGGGCAACTCAAGTTTGACTCAGTAGAAACGGACTTCACCATCGAGGGTCTGACGATTGTGAAACCGTTCAGACTCGAACGAGAACATCCTGGGCGGACGGTATGCCATTCCTCGGGGTCGATGCGGCGACTCAGCGAGAATATCCAGTGACTCAATCTTTTTTCTGAAGTTACGCACATCCATGGGACGATTCAGAATCGCCTCAAACACACGCTGCAATTCACTCAATGAAAACTCATGGGCAAGGAAAGAGAACGCGACAGTCTCGAATCGGGTTCTTCGACGCAGTTCACTCACAGCTGCCTGGGCAATTTCACGACTGTGTGGTTCGAGCAATTCAGCCTGGTCATATACTTCAATAAAACGAAGTTGCGACAGGGCGCCTGTTGCAACAAATTCGAGATCACTTGGAGACGCGATTGTAAAATAACAAATCTCAATCTGTCTTGATGCATCTGAAAGTTGTGGTCTGATGCTTTCAAATGCACCGACCTGATACATTTGCGACAACTCCAACGGCAATCGTGTCTTGATAACCTCCCGCGCACAGTTCAAAAGATCTTCCGAGAAGTCGAATGAAAGGCTTGGAAGGCGATAGACGTCAAGTTCATCGCCAACTTTACAAGCCAACAGCCTCAATTTGGCACCATCGAACGAGAACACAACCGTGGTGACAACAACACTGGCCTGCAATTGCCCAGGCTGCGCTCCCGCGTGAAATTTTTCTTGCTTGGCAACAAGATCTGTTCGAATTTCCATGGCCCACCCTCATGCAAAAGGTTTACAAAATGGATTCGGCCCGTGGAACAGCTTAAGTCCACAAGAACAGATGCTCAAGTTCCAAAACAAAAAAAGTAACAAGCCAGCACGCGCCAGCTTGTTACCTTAACACCAAAGCTTTGCTTTTTGTCATCTCGCCAAATTCACAAGAGACACGTAAGCAAGATCAATCTTCATTCCATAACAGATGTTGCCAAAGCCAGCTGCCACACACTTCTCAACAAAACCTCGCTTGAATGGTCCCAAGACGGTTGTGCCCTCAACACAAACACCATGCTGCGCATTCCACTCAGAACCCATCGGACAAAGTTCAGCTCCCCGCAAAGTGGAATACATTTGATTGGACCACAGAGAATCGTAACAGCCGGAGCCAAACGACTTGTTGCACGCAAGAAGCATTGCATTTGTATAAGGCGCAAATGCCTTGCTGCCATCTGTGCAAAAAGAAACAGGAGTGTTGCTTGCAAAGGTTCCAGCCGGACACTCAAGGTTGGCAACAATATTTGGCACGCGAGCACCATCCGCAGAAGGCGTTGGCGTGGTGGGCACCGTCGACGGAGCACCCGAACCGACAGGCTCTCCGCCGGGCACTGGCATTGGCACCGGTTGCGTTAGCACGGGCCCAACCGGTTGGTTCGGATCAAGAGCCGGGATCGTTGGAACTGGCGCCTGAGTTGGAACGGGAGGAGGCGTCGGCGCGCTGGGTGCTTGTGGCGGAGTTGGCACCGTTGGCGGCTGAATCGGGGTCGGCTCAGGCGGGAGTGCCGGAACCGATGGGTTGTCGACAGCTGGAGTGGTCGTTGGAACCGGCGTAGGTGCTGGGCGTGGAGTTTCACCAACAATAGGTTCACCGCCCGGAAACCCGGAGCGTGAGCT
Source organism: Pseudomonadota bacterium (assembly GCA_039799985.1). GTDB lineage: Bacteria > Bdellovibrionota_B > Oligoflexia > Silvanigrellales > Silvanigrellaceae > RFOM01. The sequence goes on from JBDLRR010000205.1 coordinate 5,855, forward strand.
CAAATAAATGGACTCAATTGCGCGATAGTATCCACGGAAATCTGCTTTTTCCTGAACCCAGACGAAATCAGGCCGCTCTTCACTCATCCAGCGCCCACCCACAATGCGTCCCAGCGAATCAACTTCAATGGCGTATGTGTAGCGAACTTTTTCGGCTGCAACAGAACGGTTGTCACCAATCGGCAACCAATTCGGAGAATCAAGTTCAACCAAAAATTCCACGTCTGTTTCAACGATAACTTCCGATGCTGTTTGTGCTGCAGCACCAGGCGAAGGCAATTGTCGTCCCAGTTCTCTCGTTGAGTATCCGTAAATCGGAAAATTCCAGACCTCAGAACCACGAGTCAGATCTGCGATCACATTTTGGCCCTGCCGGCCAACGAGATTTGTCAAAATCAAGTGAAACGATCCAGCGTTTGTATCACGGCATTCGGCCGTATTTCGCAGTTCCGGACGGGTGGTAAAATCGACTTCGCATCGTTGCCCCAACACTCTCGCAACCGGCACAAAAACAACACCCTGCGCATATGCGAGCAGAGCCTTGATATCACCACTGGAGAAAGAAACATCGAGCCCAGAGGCGCCTTTGAGCGTGACAGCACCCGGCTCATCGAAATTCAAAGACGCTGCTGCCCAACCATGACACAGTCCCGTCCACTTGGGCATCGCAGGATGAGTCCGCATCAGCTCAGCTTGAACCGTGGGAAAGTCGAATCGACCCATGTAAATATCGTATTTTTCGGCAGGCGACAGTGCAGCAATCTGCTGCGCAGACATTTTTCGAACGTCAGATTCACTCAGGCGGGGAAGATTGAACGGCGGAACAATTCCATCGCGCCAACGCATGGCGATTCCACCCAAATGACTTGGCCAGTAGATGTCAGACCATGGAATCTTCACACTTTGCCCCGAGCGAGGCAGCTCATCAAAAACAACAACAGAGCCTGCATCCAAAAGGGCAGGATTATTGTAGTTGTCCCAAGCTTCCTTGACCTTGTCACGGGAAACGCTTGGTTTGCTCTCACATGCAGACAAAAGAAAAGATGATGCAATGCTGACAAAAGGCAGCAAGCCCCTGAAATGGCGCATGAAAAACCCCACGACTTGAGAACCAGACGTGGGGTTATTGCGATCTGCCAAGGCCGTCAACAAAAAAGATCAATGCTGCTGCGGAGAAAGAAGTTGGCGCAATGCTTCAGTTGTTTTCTTCGGATCGTGTCTTGCCAGATAAAGAATCTGCTCTTTGTGCGAAAGCTTTTCGAATGGAACCTCTTCCTGAACCTGAACTCGCTTCGCTGCCGAACCAGATCGCTCAAGTTCATAATCCGCAATCGCCAGTTGCTCATCCGACCGTTTGTCGGGATCGAAGGTCAACCAACGGAAGTAAGGTCTCAGAAGTGCAAAATAAAGGAAAATCATTGCAAGGATAGAAACAGAGGCGATGATTCCGGTCTGGATGAGAGAAGTCTTGCGCGCAGTCAACGATGCCTGTTCAGCAACTGCCATTTCATCCATTTCGAAAGGTGCATTTTCAACCGTGATTGTATCTCGTCCTTCCTGAAAACCGATCGCATTCTTGACCAGCTTGGTGATCATGGCGACCTCTTCCGGAGTGCGTCCAACGTATTTTCCATCAACAAGCTTTCCATCAACAAGGACTGCAGTTGAGATCTTTTTCAACGAGCCCACGGGCTCGATGATTCTGCTGACGGTGCGTTTGACATCAAAGTTGAGCGTTTCCATCGTCTGCTTGTTGCTGCTCGCACTTCCACCACCTGCTGCGTCATCCTTCTCTCCGGGCAGGTTGCTTTTCGCACCCGGAACTCCCGTTGGATTCAATCCCTGGCCTTGCGATGACTGCTCATTTTTCTGGGATCCCAGAACAACTGTGCGCTCGGGATCAACATCCTGAACGGTTGTTTCAATCTTCTTGAAGTCCACGTCTGCCTGAACCTTGGCGACTACTTTGTTGTGTCCCACAACCCGTCCGAGAATCTCTCGGATGCTCGTTTCGAGTTCACGCTCGACCCTTTTTTGATATTCACGCTGTGCACTCGTGACTTTGTCCAGTCCACCGTCTTCTTCTTCAGGCTTGGTCAGCATGTTTCCAAGTTCGTCGACAATCGCAATATTGTTTGGTTCCAAGCCCTCAACAGCTCTCGCGACCAGATGCAAGATACCTTGCACTTGCTTTGGACTCAGTTGCTTGCCAGGTTTCAGGCGCAGCATGATGCTGGCAGTTGTTGGCTTCTTGTCCTGAGCAAAAATCGCAGGATCAGGCATCACAATGTGAACTCGACTGGATTCCACCGGATCAAGCTTGTTGATGCTTCGCGAAAGTTCCCCCTGGATTGCCCGCAGTTTGCTGATCCGCTGATCGAAGTCGGTCATACCAAACGAACGGTCATCAAACTTCTCCCACCCCACCGAGACTCCATTGCTGGGGAGACCTTCCTGAGCAAGAATCATCTTGTACTCGTTGAGCTTCTCCTCGGGAAACATCAACGTCTCGCCATCAATCTTGAAGTCGTTGACGTTTTGCTTTTTGAACAACGCGAGAACCAAAGTTCTGTCTTCGTGGGACAAGTTTGTGTATGCCACTTCATAATTTGCCGCAGGGCGATAGAAAGAAACAGCCAACAGAATGGCAAAAACAGAAAGCACACCAACTGTGAGAGCAATTTTTCGTCCCGTCGTCAGGCCTTTTATAAAAACCGACGACTGCGAACGGAATTGATCGAAAAAGGTCTTGAGGCGCTCAAACATTTTCCATCCACTCACTCAAACGGCTTGCTGCCATCTGTTTGGAGATTTGCTCAAATCAAAACAGCAGGTCAAACCTGCATACGCATAACATCCTGATAGGCTTCAATCGCCTTGTTTCTCAGCTGAACCATCATGTTCAGTCCGAGTTCGGCTTTGGAAACAGACAACATGGTTTCATGAATGTTGCTTGACTTGCCGGTGGCAAGATCCATGCTCGCCTTGTCGCTTTCCTTCATGCTTCTGTTGACGTCGGCCAAGCCCTCTTTGAGCAGATTCAAAAACTCACCACCGTTGCTGGCGCCGTCAATCTGATTTTTGCCCTTGCTGCCTGACGAACCGCCGATCGACCTGAGGTCGGCTTCAATGGAACCAAGATCCATGGGTTTCGCCGTTGCACTTCGGATCATTTTTCAGCTCCCTTATCCGCGACCGATGTTGATGGCGGTACTGGCCATTGACTTGGTGGCATTGAGCGCTGTTGTGTTGGCTTCAAACGCGCGGTTGGAAGTGATCATGTTGACCATCTCTTCCATCACGCTGATGTTGGGCATGGCCACCATCCCATTCTGATCTGCATCAGGATGGCCGGGGTTATAGACCATTTTGGGAGCTTTTTGATCTTCCACAATACCATCGACCTTCACTTCCTTAAGATTCGGATCGAAGGCCTGCCGCATCAGGTTGTCGAAGGTCACACCTGTGTCTTTGGCAGTAAAGACAACGTCTTTTCTTTTGTACGGACCACCTTCTTCGGTCCGGGTTGTGTTTGCATTCGCAAGGTTGGACGAAATGACGTTCATGCGAACCCGCTCTGCAGCGAGTGCCGACGAGCTTATTTTCAAACCATCAAGAAAGCTCATTTAGATCACCTCCCACCGTTGATTCCATAGCGGAGCATGCCAAGACGACGGTTGAGAATCTCAACCGTCGCCCTGTAAAGTGTTTGGTTCCAGGCCAAGTCAGCCATTTCTGCATCCATATCGACAGTATTGCCGTCGTTTCCGATGCTCTCGGTCGGCTTCACGTGCAAGTCACCACGCAGATCCCCGTTGACAGTGAGACCCTGGTGCTTGAAGTGCCGGTCATCTGTGGCCTGAATTGCCATCTGACCGTCATTGCCGACCGCAGCTCTGAGTTGCTCTTCAAATTCGTATCCCAACGACCTGTAACCGGGAGTCTGCGCGTTCGAGATATTACTCGTGATGACGTTCTGCTTGATGAGCCGCTGGTTCAGGCTCTCCTCAAGCACAGCATCGGTCTTGGCGAAGACTTGGTTACTGGTAATTTTCATACGTTTTTACCTTCAACCTCATACCCGCAATCGACGAGTTCGTTGAGCTTGTAGCGCAATGCGCGCAACGAGATACCCAACGCTTTTGCCGTGTGTGTACGGTTTCCGTTCATACGGCGCAAAGTTTGCAGGATGAGACGTTGCTCAAGCTCACGCAGGGTGATCTGGGGCAGAGCGTCGCTCATCGCCACTTCGGTCCGGCTGTTGGCCTTCATCAGGTGAAGTTCTTCAACGCTGATGTAGTCGCGGGTCGCCAGCAAAACCGAACGCTGAACAACGTTGCGGAGTTCGCGGACGTTTCCTGGCCATGTGTAGGTTCTCAGAGCCTGCTTGGCCGTCGGTGACAGCTGAACATTCTTTGAGAATTGAATGTTGTACTCGCGCAGGAAGATTTCAGAGTAGAAATCGATATCCACGGTGCGGGTGCGCAGTGGTTCGATATCCAGCTGAATCACGTGCAGCTTGAAATAAAGGTCGTTGCGGAAACGTTGCGCATTGACTTCGTCATTGACGTTCTTGTGGGTGCAGGCAATCACGCGAGCATCAGCAGCAGTTCCGCGACGAACAGCTCCCTTGTTCACATCCTGTTCTTTGAGAATGCGCAAGAGCTTGAGCTGAAGCTGGGGGTCCAGTTCGGTAATTTCATCAAGCATCAACGTACCTGATTCCGGTGAACGCGGAAGTCCATACTCATTTCCACCGCGGTTGCCGGCAAAAATTTCCATTTCGAAAAAGTTTTGCGGAACGTTGGAGCAGCTCGCCACAACGAAGCGACCGCGATCGCGACCGCCAGCAATATGGATGGCTTTGGCAAGAGTCTCTTTGCCAGTACCACTTTCGCCAGTCACAAGAACCGGCACCTTGGTGGGCGCAACGGTGCGAGCGACCTCGAGAATCTTGTACATCTTTTCGTCGCGCGTTGGGAAATGACGAAGCATCTCCTCCTCGCTGATGCGACCCTCAACGTTGGCAAAAGCCGCGTTGAGATTCCCGGCATTGCGGCTGTTTTCCAAGCCAGCAGCTCCGCCGAAATTTGAGTTCTCCAGATCAAACAACCCCAATGGTCTGGCTTCGCTCATGTGACTCCCCCCCTCCCGATTTGTTGGCGTCAGCGAATTCTTTCCAGTCTCTCGTTTGCGAGAGACGAAAATTTTTTGTCCGTTACGTCTGCAGCGGAAATCTGCCACGCAGTCTTGGCCTTCTCGACCATTCCGGCGCGTGCATACACAAGCCCCGCTTTGTAGGAGGCCTCCGCTTTCTTTGTTGTTTGAGCCAGATTGGCGACGGCCAAATACACATCGCCCGACTTGGCCAATCGTCCGTTGTTGCGCAGGTCATCTGCCCAACCCATGAGTGATGTTTCAATCCGACGAGCTTCGTCGTCGTTGCGCGGAGATGTTGTCAGCAAGACATCGAAAACCTTGTCGGCGTCTTCCCGTCCACGTGCAGCGACTGCGAGTGTGACAAGCATTCCAACATCACGTTCAACGTATCTTCCGATCTTCATTTCATCGATGAGAATGTATTGAGCTGTTTTCGACGAATAAGGTGAGCGCGCAGATTCCTTTAGAGCCGCTGTTGCTCTGTCAGACAGACCCACATTCTTGCGGACGTCGCTGGCAAAGAGTTTTTTCAGCGCGGCTTCAGCCTTTTCCGACGATTGCAACTTGAAGTTGAGTTGTGCAATCAAACTGTAGGCTTCGTTTCGGCGCGTCTCGTCGGTAGTATTGCTCGCGAAAACCTGCAATAGAGCCAAGGCACGCTTTGAGTCACCTACCGAAAGCCAACCCTCGACTCTTGTCATCAAAAGACCTGGGTCACGCAGAGTGAAATCAAGCAAGCCCGGGCGTGCACTTCGTTCGAACTCAGCAATAGCCGGGAAATCCTTCTTCCTTGCCAGTTCATCAACAACAAATTTGACCTTGTCTGCCAGCTCGGCTGAAAGCCCTGCCGTGCGGGGGTCATTGGGATATGCTGTGCGGTAACGTTGAAGCGCAGAGTCGGCACTCACTACATCCAATTGAGACACTGCAAACTTGGTTTGGATGTAGGCGCAAGATGCGCGCACCGCTTCGGACACAAAGCGACCATTCAAACAACTCTGAAGCGCTGCCTGATGAGCTCGGGCCGCCTCGGGGCGCGAGGAAACCACGGGTTCAAGCAATCGAATCGAAGCGCCAATGCGCGCCGCCCAGACCGCCCGATCATTCAAAGCGATTTCAGTGTAACGCTCATTCAGATCCTGGACTGCGGGTCCACCTGGACGTGAAGCTCTCAGGTCGGTCATCCGCAATTGTCCCAATGCCGCAATCTCATGTCCCGGAAATCGCGCGACAAGCGTTTGAAGATAATCGTTCGCCAAATCCGGCTTGCCTTCGATGAAAGCTGACTCACCCGCCATCCAAAGAAGACGAGGGCTGTCTTGAAAGCGGCGTGCATTGAGTGACGTCAATCGTTTGAAGAGCGCGCCCGCTTGTGCGGTTCTGCCCGCGCGATAGAGTGCGGTCGCAAGCTTCTCGACCGAATCGAACTCTGCGATGGTCCCTGCGTCAGCGCCCGCTTGTCTTTCAAGTGCTGCCAGTGCGTTTGCCGAAATTGGCTCAATCGACTCAAGTCTGCCGCTGATCCCACTGTTTGAGGCCGCTGCAGATTGGGTCTTCACGGAAGTATCTTGCGCATTCGTTTCTTGGCGTTTTGTATCCTGCGACGTGTGATCTTCACCGGGAAGATCAATTTCAACAGGCTTTACGGCCTTTGGTGTTGTCTGCGACTGACGCGTAGGAGCAGTCGTATTGGCCACGTCTTGGGAATTCCCGGCAGCGTCGTCCTGCCAGCTCCATTCCTGATCAAGACTGCGGGGCTCAAATGGTTCGGTTCTCCAGATATCAACCACAATCCTCCACGGATTGTCCTGATGAGTCACGAGCCAAGCCACGGGTGCGTTTTTGAGCTGAAAAGAAAGAACAACGTCGCCGTTCTTTTCCTCAACTACGGCGCGGTGAATAAATCGGGTGTCGTAGAACCGACCAACGTCGAACTCAGATGCACGAGCTGGACTGACGCGAAGCTCAAGCGACCTTGTGTCACGAAGGTATCGGGTGGCAAACCGACGGGGAACATCCAGGCTGAATGCAGCCCGGTAACTATCCTTGCCTGGTACAAACTGTTCCAGCGAACGTTCTTTTCCGGTTGGATTTCCGGCGCCAAAAGCTGTTGCAGTCGGCACAATCACACCGAGCAACAAAATCCGGCTGAACATTCTGGCGCAGTTGGCCACGCAAACCTCCCTCGGGGAAACACCACATTCAGCGATGCAACCTCACAATTCCGAGATTAGCGCAGCCCAAAAAATTAAGTTCTGTCTGGTTTTTGACCTGATAAGCCTTTTGACACAAACAAAAGTGCCGCAATTTTTTCTTCAATCATTCTCGTAATCATTTTTTCGACACCATCTGATTTTCCGACACATGACAGTTTTTTTGACGTGTTAATTCTCTGACTAATGCAGTTATGAAGCCTATTTCATGACATCCACACACGTTGGCCTGGACAGTTCGGAACAATCCCTTTCAATCTGACCTTTGCCTACTGAAAAAGTTGCAACCAACCGATTTCCATTCCAATCCCTGTGGTAGCGAAGGAAATTTCCAATCGAATGATAATCTCCCAACATTCTCAGCTCACTCCATCCAACGGCCAAACCAAAATATCCCTGCCAAGTCCTGACATTTCCGCACGTTCTCTCGGACACGCAGATTGTGCTTCCTGACCGTTCCATAAAGTGAAGAACGCTTGGCGCACCGGAAGCTGTTCCCCCTGCCCCTTTGTCACAGGGAACAAACACCGTCACACGTCGGATAGGTTCATCGTTTTTTGTGACATCACCAACTTCAGGTTCCACCAGCTGTACCAAAAGATCCTGACAGGTTGACTCGGCACGCGCGGACTCGACTCCACAACAGAATCCTGCAAAACACACGGCATACAAGGCAAATCCGGTGAAGCTCTTCATAGACCCGCCCCTCCATCAATCTCTGTATTTGAAACCAATGCATCACAACGAATTGAAAAGGATCGGTGCTGGTATCCAAGCCAGAAACTTATCGACGTCCATCCCACGGGAAAAGGAACGCTGTTGACAGAGAATGAATGAAGTCTCTTCACATCTGTACAGTAGCGTCGCTCACACTGCGGAGCAGACGGATTTGAAGCCTTCTTTAGATCTGAACTTCCATCTATCTGAAAACTGTCATCCTTCTTTGGATCCGACAGACCGACGCGTTCCACACACAGATCAACCACAGTCAGACCAGCGTGGACTCCCCATCTTGGCATCTTCCGCAAAAACACGCGCGCAATTGCGTCTCCCGCATTCACACCATCATCACTGCAAATCAGCACCGGCTCGACGCCGCCAGACTGATGTTCACAGCGAAATCCATCCGCCCTGGCGAACGGGATGAAACAAAAGGTCAATGGAATCGTTAAAAAACGAAGATCGTGAACAATCGAACGGCTCGACATCGCAGGCCTCCTCGGATTGTGTCTTCTCAACAGCGGAGGTCAGCATAGATTTTGTCGGATTCAACTCAAGTCTCGAATTTTACTTGAGGCAATAACTTGGAATTTCATTCACTGAAGAGTTTTTGCAAAACGTCCCAGGTGCAGTGGCATTCAATAATCTTGTCTCGACTCTTTTGACCAGAAAAGAGCAAAACCTCGTTTCGCTTCAAACCCAACGACAGCCTCAAGAGCCTCAGCAGTTCGTCGTTGGCCTCGCCGTCCCTGGGAGGTGCGTTCAAAGAGACGTCAAGGCAATGTCGCGCCGGATCGACACCCAAAACCTTCGAAGTTTGTGCATTGGGCTTGACCCTGATTGAAACCCTGAAAATATCCTCTGCCACTTGCCGGCAGCAGTCGGGAATCTCAGGGTCCAATTTGGCAGCCATTTTCGCCTCTCTCTTTAACTTTTTTGCGCAGCAGGTAAACTGTTGCGATGCTGAATACTTATGGAGCATTTCATTTGATGTTGAATGCCATTACCACAATTTTCTTTTGGTCCTTCTTTCTGCTCTCTGGAATTGTTTTCCAGTTGCTTTTGCTGCTTCGGCTCTTGGGCGTCAAGGATCAAACACAAAGACAACGGATGGCGCAGCAGTATCGCCTGATTTGGTCGGCTCTCACACTGAAGTTGTTTTTTGGTGTCGACACTGTCGATAAGTTGCGCGAGTACGCAGAGCGATTGCCCAACCAATTCATCTTGGTCTCTAATCATCGGAGCAATCTTGACCCCCTGTTTGTCTTTGTGATCGGCAGGCCACTCGTTTTTCTCTCCAAGAAGGCTGTCCTCAAATCTCCCGTGATCGGTTGGTGGATGCGCCTTTGTGGTGACGTGGCGGTCAACAGAAGCGAAAAGAGCAGTCGACAAGAGAGTCTCGCTGCCATGAAGGATAAACTTGAAAGGGGCGATTCACTGCTGATTTTCCCCGAGGGCACTCGTCAAACCGACACCTCGGTGGCGCTGGGTGAATTCAAAGATGGGGCCTTCAATCTCTCCTCCCAATGCGGTGTGCCGTTGGTCGCATTGGTTCTCGACCACACAGATCAGGTCTGGCAAAAGGGAAGCC
>JBDLRR010000206.1:0-12316 GCA_039799985.1 Pseudomonadota bacterium
CTCCGATAAGACCTTTGGAGTGAATTTGCATTCGGAGGCATGCGGTTGCGATGAAGGATGAACACAAGGCGGCACTCAAAGAAGTGTGCCAACACATCAAGCCAAGCTTGTACCTTGAGTACTCATCCTTCCTTGAAGATGTGTACCAGTGGATAAAGTCCCACATCAAACATTACTCGTACATCACATTTGCAGATGACCTCGGATACTCCAAAACAAACGTGATTCACCTGATTATCCGTGGAAAACGCCGACTGAGTCCCAAAGGTGTGGATCGAATCACCGACGCGCTGAATGTGCGTGGAACAGAGCGTCTTTATCTTGAAACATTGGTCCGCTACCAAAACGCACGGTTGTCATCCGACCGGGAAGCGTTTTTCAGCAGACTCATGGAACTGAAGGCGAAGAATCTCTCGTCGTCTTTGGAACAAAATCAGCTTGAATACTACAGTGAGTGGTTCCATCCGGTCATCCGCGAGCTTGTGGGAATGCCTGGCTTCAATCCAGATCCACATTGGATCGTCAAACACATTGAACCACGTGTACTTCCTGAACAAGCAAGAAAAAGCTTGGCCCTTCTGCAGGAACTTAGCCTTGTCAAGAGATCAGAGGACGGCGAATCATTCGAACTCACGTCACAGCACATCAGCACAGGCGATGAAATTGCTAGCCACGCAGTTGTACGATTTCATCAACGCACGATTGAAATCGGACGCGAATCGGTCACGAATTTCGACCACACAGAACGCAATGTCAGTTCAGTCACAATGGCATGTTCGCAAGAGATGTTCGACAAGATAGCGGAAGAAATTGCGACATTTCGAAAACGAATACTGGAGCTCGCAGACCAAGATTCATCACCCGACCGTGTCTACCAACTGAACATTCAATTTTTTCCTTTTACCCGAAAGATCAAAGGTCAATCGAAATGAAAAAGCAAAAGAGAAAAAATATTACGCTGTTCAATCGCTTGACCACATCTGTTTTCTGCGGATTTTTCTCGCTTGTCCTTTTGTCGGGATTATCATCTTGCGGGACTGAAACCGGAAATCCGGTCATCAAACGTCCAACGACTCCGCGAAACATTGCCCAGGATTCGGTTGAATCCGATTTGCTGGAGACAACAGAAAGCCTATCGGACTTCAATTCAACTTCGGCGTCCCTTCATCTCGCTCTGGGAACAGCGACAGACGTCACATCAGTAGATATCAACGAATGCACGGGCGAAAGCACCAAGGCATCTGTGAAGATGGAAAGGACCCGAGAGAGGACGAAAACTCTGGGCAAAAAAGGTGGCTCAATTTCACTGTTGTTGGAGCGTAAACTGACGACCGACTGGGTCTCGCCAAACGGCGGTCTCGAGTGCGTCGGCAATACCCTGAAAAAGACGCTACGCTTGATGAAAGGCGCAACCGAAACAAGAAAAGGGACTGTGTTGCGAAGCCTTGTTCGCAACACCCAGGGCGGCACTCTGGCTTCAAAAGAATACTCGAGTGCAAAATTCAATTCGTCTGGAGAATGGAAAACGAGCTTCGACAACATCGAAGTTCTTTCGGACACCGTTGTACTTTCGAGAACCTCATCGTGGAGTCTTAAGAAATCCTTGCTGACCACGACATCAGAGGGTGAAGCAGCAATCGAGTCCTCGAATGAAACAAGTCGTTCTGCGCCGCTCATGGTCAAAATAGAACGATATAGGGCAACAGGAGCGATAAAACAGAGGACGATTGACTCTGGAACAATCAAAACCACACGCAGCGATGGTACGGTCGTGGAGATTAGCTATGAGGCGGTCATTTTCTCGGAAACAGACACCTGTTATCCATCTAAAGGAAAAATGCGGGGTCTTGTGACACCCGCATCTTCAAATGGTTCAAATTCAGAAAGTTTTGAGATTGACTTCTCAGCCCCGTTTACCGATGCCCCCGAAATCAAGTTCGTGGATGGCACCACTGTTCCACTGAGTGGAGCATGCGTTGACTGATCAATCCAGGCTCAAGCTGCCTGAAGCAGACCCAACCGAGCCTCGTTCTTAGCGACGAGGACCAGCGCCGAATCCACGAGGACCGCGGTCACCAAAATCACGGCGAGGACGCTCGCCTCTTTCTGGCTGAGGACGTGCCTCATTTACGGTCATCGAACGTCCGCCCCATTGAGCGCCGTTCCACTTAGAAATGGCTTCCTGAGCTTGGTCGTCAGTGCCCATTTCAACGAAAGCAAATCCCTTGCTACGGCCTGTTTCACGATCGGTTACAATGCGAACCGACTCCACTTGACCACATTCCGAAAACGCCTGAGCCAGCGCATCTTCAGTAGCAGTATAAGGGATATTACCAACGTACAACTTCTTACCCATGACTTCTCCTTAAAACACCTCAGCCACTTGGAAGAAGACCTGAAAGTAAGAAAGCTTCAACCCAAGAGCGCGGTGAAGGTAGCACGCCTCTCCAGAACCGCCAACACCTTTCTGTGATATTTTTTTTCACCATGCCGGCAGAGTTTGCTCCAGAAGTCGGAGTAGCTCGGAATTTCCATATGTTATCTGAGGATTGTATTCAGCGGCCGAACTGCCCTCATGCCGCCCCTCAAGGACGACCAACAGGTCTGAACCTGAGAGTTTGCCGCCCAATTCAACACCCATCTGAATCAAAACTCGAGCAAGAACGTCTGAGCCAATCTTGTTGGCTCCAAATCCTTTGGAAAAGAATGTCTCAAGGAATCTGGCCTTTGCTTCAGTTGTTCGGCTCAATTGAGCATCCCTGAGGCGAGGCAAAAACTCCTGCGCTAAATAGTGGCAGTAAAAACTCCCCCAATGGGACGCGATGACACGGCAATCCTCTTCGTTTGTTGTACCGAGTACAGAGGAGGGCATGCCGGAAGGAATCACAAGAAAAGGTAAGCCGAAGGTATTGTCAAAACTTGCTGCAACCCGACCCGCTGCGCGCCAGACAAGCGATTCACTCGCAAGACTTGGGTCGAATATTTTATCCAAGGTCGTCGATGGAAGTCCAACAACGATCCTTCCGCGGAATCGACCATCGACCTCACCCGAATAGAGCCGCTCAAGACCCAATGATGACGCAACCGGCCCCAAGATGTTTTGCCCCGTCAGCAAAAACTGCTCGAGATGGGACTGCCCATGGGTTTTTGAATCCATTTCCTGTGCATACCAGTAGAGAGTTTGCGCACCCGGGACAAAACTCACATCACTCATGAAACCGCTGCTGCGTTCACGGTTCTCAGACACCAAACCGAAAAAGGTCGATTGCCGGAACGACCAGCGACTCAGGAAACCATCTCGGATCGAATTTTCATTCACGGACTGAAGTCGAAAGTTTTCTCGCAACCAGGACTCCGACAATGCGTAGGATGCTTTGGGGCCAAATTTGATTTGAAATCGACTCTCTGCAACTTCAGTTTTAGAACTTCCACTCAGCATCCTGACGACGGGAGCGTTGGATTCACCCGCAGTTGATCTGGATATGCGCTCGGCAAGAATAAAATTGTGGAGAGACTTTGAAAGCAGGGAACGTCCAGAAAGGTCGGGTCTGGAACTCAACAATACCGCCCCACCTGACACAGCTTGAAGAAAAGCCTCACGCGCAGTGTCGTTTCTCAAATCAAAAACATAATCACCGTAAAACTGCTGCCTGTCTTTGCGACTCTCGACCCAGCTGACACCTGCATCAAAACGGACTTCCTGATCGCTGTAAACTTTTATCTTGTCGCCTATCTTTCTGATTTTCACGTTGACCTGCCCTGGAGTCCTTCCAAGCAGGGCTTCGACGCGCGCAATCGTCTGATTTTGGATTGCTTCCGGACTGATTTGAATTGAAGAGGACAATTCCAGCAAACTGTCAGGTTTTCTTTTCATTTCCTCGTTGAATTTTAAAGATTCCGACTGCGAATCCGCCGCAGTTTCTTTGAGTACGGATTCTCTTGAAAACCGTCGCAAGACGTCGGGCAATCGGAGTTGCTTGGCTGCAATCGAAGGCAGAGCCAATGTTTTTTTGATCTCCGAAATCTGCTGCAGCTTGGAAAACGGAACGACCGTGACTTTGGCAGCAAGCATCGCAGTCGCGCCCACTTCGCTCGACATCGAACGCTCATTTTGTTGAAAGACACGCACACGAACGCGGTCACCTTCTGTCTTGAAAATGTGAATTTCAAATCGACCTTCAACCTGCAGGTTTGCGCGTAAGCCTGTTTGAGCCTGGCCAATCAAACTGGAACCCAGCATACTGTCCAGAACACGCCCCATCGCAAAAGAATGACGCAAAAAACTTCCATCCACTGATGTCATCAGCCGACCATCTACAGGAATGACAAACAGGTCTCCGGAACGCATTCGTTCGGCATTTTCAAGGTCAACCGGAAGATCCGTCAACTGAACAGGTGGTGTTTTGAGCGCGTCGGTGTCGGTCGGGAAAATGCGAAAGACTTTGATTTTGGTTTTGGCACTCAATGACAGTTGCAAACCCAAGTTGCGACTTGCCAGACGAACAACAGTCTTTGGAATCGATTTGTGTATGTTGAGGGATTCAAGCCTCATTGCCTTGGCATTTGGACTGTTGAAATTGCCTTGCATCCCCGACATCGCAACAATCGACGAGTACTCACTTTGCGAAGCATTGAAGCCATCAGTGAGTGTGTCGGCCGAAGTGCTTCCATCATTGAACAATGACGACAAGTCGACAACATCTCCAGAGGGCTCCAACACGGCACTCCGCAGATAGTCACGCACTTCTTGATCAACAGCAGCCAAAGAATTTGATCCACCGGAATCGGAGTCTTTGCTTCTTTTGCACGATAATGAAAACAGAGCGGCGCACAAAGCGAGAGAGAAGACAAAGCAATATCCACCAGATTTTCCAGCACTTCGTGGCGCGCGCGATGATTTGTTCGAAGTTTCCATCACACCAACCAAATACAAAATGTTAGAATGCGGATACAATTCCTCCGAAAATGTAAACCGTCAACGGACTCAAGCTCACCACTTCGCCATCCGGAGGAAAACTGAAACTACCTTTGACACTCGTGATTTGCGCTCCACCCGCCAAAGTAAAAGCCGATCCGAGGTTCAGGCCGGCAGCAAACTCGCCACCAAAGCGCTTATAGTTGAGATTGGTTTCCAATGCGAGATCCGTCGAGGTGATAGACAATTTTGCACTCAATGGAATGCCGAAGATTCCTCCAAGTTTGCAATACAATCTTGTCGAAATGCATTTGGTGATCGACAAGGCAGGCTGAATGACCAATTCAGTGAATTTGGCAGTGACAATGTAATCGTCATTGTTTCCTATAACAGTCTTGCCAGAAGTTGTTGAACTGAGTGCGGAGAATCCTGTCTCGATACCAAGTGACGATGTGGGCATGAATCTCAAAAGTGCACCACCAGAATAACCAATTCCACTCAATCCATTGATTGGCTGTGGAGTCGTATCATTTTCACTGGCAGCAACAGGAGCAAAGGGCTGTTTGAATGTGTAAAGACCAGCATTGAGCATCACGCCAAAATAAAATTTCTTATTCCCACCTGCAACACTTGTCGAGGATATGCTTCCCGATACCTTCGGACATTTTCCACCTTTTGAACTGATTGTCACAATAGCATTGCGTTTGCTCTTCTTGGTGACCCGCAAATTCAAGTTTCTTCCGCTCGAACTTTGAGCCTGAAATGATTCTCCAACCCGGAGTCCGTCAGAGGGGGCAATCAGCAAGTTACACTTTTTCTGCTTCAAGACTTCAAAATCGCTTGCCTTGGCATATTGGCTGAAGAGAAGAAAAAACAGTGCCACGGAATAGCCGACGCGGCTGAGCAGGCGCATTTTCAGCAGCGCGGAGAAAACAAAAATCATTGATGAAACAATGTCTCTCAAAAACGACATCCTCTGCTCAACGGGAGCTGAGGGAGTATCGGACAAGACGGACTTCTCTTGAGGAAACCTGCCATAAAATCATTTGTCATAAAATACCAAAATAAATCAGGTACGTCCGGATAGTTGTCGGTCAAGGTTCGTCGCTGACACGGCTGGGTGTTTTGTTTGCCACAATGCGTCGCCGATCGTCGATGAGCTCCGCCAGAGCTATCTTTGCCAAGGAAATGTGCCCACGCCGAACGTGATCCGCAACCGAAACGCCACCCGCGTGATTCAGAGGAGTAAAAATTAGCTCCAATGCTTCCGAGTAGTTGACTCCAACATGTCGCATTGCCATCGAAACCGCCTCCTCGAAATGGCGATGAAGGGCAACTTCGTCCAGTCTCGAATGTTTGTAGGCCATAGTTCATTCCCTGAAAAATTGAAGTTCACTTTTTCAACCGTCCGAGAAATGAGTTCGGTGAGCTTTTACATTCGTTGAACTTTAACTTGTTTTATTAATTATTTCGGGTGTTTATCTATAACAAAGAAACTAAAGAACGAATAAACCACCCACAAAAGCACTCCCACACCCAGATGAAGCAGCTGCATCCACACAGGTGCCATGAGCTGAACATTTACAAATCCGAGGCCAACCTGAAGCAGAATCAAAGCAGACAAACTCCACCCCAAGAATGAGCCCAGCTTTTCGCGATAGGCTTCCCAGAGTCTGGCTTGGACCACCAGCACGGCGACTGTCGTCACAATAGCGATAACCGGGTGAATGAGCCTCAGTCTTAGCAGAAAAGGCACTTCTCCGTCCAAATACGCCTGCAGGGGAATGGGACCAAAACCTGCATAAAGTGTATCTCCCAGAGCAGCGATGGCACCGGTCATTCCGCTTAGAACCAGAAGCACACCCACCACCAGAATTCCCGGAACACGCAGAACATTCTTCATCAGCGCAGTGCGGGCCGTTTCACCGTCTTCGGCTCGCCAAACACAAAGACAAAGCGATGTCATCAATGCGAAAGTGTTCACCAGATGAGCTGACATTGAAAACATGCGCTTCAGGGATGCATTGTGGGCAACCAATTCAAACAAGACCAGTCCAGCGCCGATCAGCGCCTCGATGACAATAAAGATGACCGACCATGTCGCGGCCCGGCGCAGCAGGTGCCCCTTGGGCACAGCCTTGCGCGACAGAAACCAAAGAACAACAACCATGATGAGCGAAAAACCGCTGGTCACACGATGGGTCAATTCAATCAATGTTTCCAAATTCGGTTCCCGCGGAACTACAACACCATTGCAAAGTGGCCAATGGTCTCCGCAGCCTGCCCCGGAGCCGGTCGCCCGCACAAATGCACCCCAAAGAATCACGAGAAGCATATAAAACAGCGTAATCCAGCCAAATCGCCTTACGATTTCAACCCGCATAGAAACTCCCAACTCCACCCTGAAGAGCCAAGGTTCCCGTGGCTCTACCAGTCCCATGGAGCAGCATGCAAGCGAGCTTCAAATGGTCTTGTTGAAGATCATGAAAATCCCTGCGGTGACATTTTCCTACCGACCCGATGGTTGTCTGAAATCCCACGAGTCTGCTAGTTTCAAGGCATGCGAACAACGACCCGGTTTCACAAGATTCAGAGGGCAGGATGACTTCAGAGTTGACAAAAAGGCTTGCAGCATCGCTGTCACTCACAATCATGCTGGCCTGGACACTTGCCGCCTGCAGACGTGTTGACACATCAGTCTCGAGCGGTTTGGCAACCAAGCCAAAAGAAATGTTTGAAGAAAAAGACGCCAAAAGCAGATGTCTCGAAAGGTCCAAACAGTTGCGCCTGTCGGACGACCAGCGCTCAAAGTTGTGCTCGCTTGCAACCTCAAGCTTTCCGGTTGATTGCTTCAAACGCAAGACCGAAAAAGAAGGCGTGGCGAGCGACACAGCAATTTTCCAGTGCCGAACCCCAAACCTGCCCCACTAATTTCAGCAGGCTCCTGAATTAGCTTGAGCAGGCTTCTGTATCCAGCCACAAATCAGCGCGTTGGTCTTCTCCTGTGATACCGATTTCCGATGAGACTTCTCCAGGCCCAGCATCAATTTGCAACATCCAGCTGGCCTTGACGATGATTTGTTGTTCTTCAGCAAGACACCGGCTCCATTGATGCAGATCGAATGATTTGTACAACAGCAGGCGACCCGAATAAACTGAAGAAAGTGGCAAGCGACCAAAATTCTTGAAAACACCACCAACCATTTCAACCGATGCGTGCAACGAGACCTCCGACAGCTGATCTTTTTCGGCAACGGCTATCACCCTGTGCGAAAGTGTCTTGAGTCTTCGATTCGCCGGCAAACGAAAGACCACCGAAGATTCGCAATTTTCGATGACTTTCATGGGCGCCAACAGGCGCATCATGATCCGTGCCGCAAAATCATCAAAAACAAGAGTCAATTTGGTATCGTCAACCCGTGTTTCACGAATGAAACAGTTTCCTCCGGTGACGTGAACTGTCGCCGAACTCCATTCCGCACGCGCGGAGCCCGGGGGCCATGCCAAACCAACAAAAAACAATACCAGTGCTGGAGCCAAAACATTCGAGCTTTTCACGCAACCCTCCCGCTTGAATTTGAAAGCCATCAAATCTTTCCTTCTCATGCAAAAGAATTTTTTGAAAAAAAAGCAGAGGATTATACTTTTAGGTTCGAATTTGAACGCAAATGTGGGGAGGATTTCCTTTATGACGATTCTCCGTGGAAAGCGACTTCTTTGCGCAACCGACCTTTCGCATCCAAAACTTCAGACCGAGCGCAATGCGTTGACTCTTGCGCATGCGCTGAAGTCGAGCGTCACATTTTTGCATGTACTCGAGGATGCTCCGCTTTTTCTTGGGCCTATGCCCTTTGAAGAAGGACAAAAATGGGAGCAACTTGAAACCAGATACCGCGGCGAGCTTTTGGCGCAAACGCTTATGAAAGCTGAAGCAGCGCTGGCACCTTTACGCGACGAACATGAGCATTTTCAAGTTCAGGTCAAGCTTGGAAATGCAGAAAACGAAATTCTCAATCTCCTGGAGCAAAATGAAGAACACTTCGGTGCTGTTGTTGTGGGCAGACATCACCACTCCAGATTGTACTCAACGATTTTCGGAAGTGTTGCACAAAGAATTCTGGAGCAAAGCCCAGTGCCGGTTGTCATTTTGCCCCTGAGCGATGAAACAACCGTGCTGAAAATCAAAAATATTGGACTCTCCACCACCATGCGTCCCGATTCTCATACCAGTGAGACTATCCTTCATGAGCTACTTGAAGACGATCCGGAAAAAAGCCGTGCCGCACACCTTGCTTATTGTTTTGAACGTGTCGCTCCCGGTTACAGTGGATTCGAAACAACCGATGCCTACACCACTTATCGTGAGCTTGAGATGATCTACGACCTTGCAGAATCGAGGTTGCAAAGAGCCATCGAAGAACGAGCAAGACTTCTTCAAGAAGAAGGCTTCAACGCCACAGGCCATTTGCTGGTTGGAAACATCCAAGATGAACTGAATCATTTCGTCATCGACAATAAACTCGATGTCGTCATATTTGGTCGACATGCGCAGGAGGGCGCACACCGATTCAGACTGGGCCGAATAGTGAATCGGTTTATCCGCAGCAGTCCTTGTATTGCCATCGTAGGATGATAAACATTGGCTGAAGGTGGTATGTGAACATGGTCGACAGTCGAATTGCTGCCAAGCTCCGCTCAATCGAAGAAGCCTTTGCTCTTCTACCACATTCAGGCAACGTGGTTGTCTCGATGGCCGCAGCCGAGCCAGGGCTTTTCTTTGAGAATCTCCATTCACATGCCGCAAAGCATTCAGAGCTTCGCATTCATTGCGCGAATCCTTCGCGCCCCTACGCCTGCTTTGCCGACAGCAGCTTGAACGATCATTTTCATTTCAATGTGATGTTCTTGACCTCCGCTGTTCGTCATCTTCAAGGGCACAATCTGGTTCACTACGTTCCTCAACATTTGTCGCGTTGGTCGCAGAACCTGACCCGCCGTTGCGAAGTGGACGTCTTCTGGGGAACCTGCAGCCCACCCACTCCAAATGGTTTCGTCAGTTTGGGAGTGAATGTCTGCTACGAAAGCGAACTGCTCCGAAAGGCACGAAAGGTTGTTCTTGAGATCAACCCCAATATGCCCGTTGTCTATGGCGACACATTCGTTCCCGTGGAACAAGTGGACGCCTTTCTGCACAACAATAGACCACTCCCTGTGGTGATTGCAGAAGAGCCCACTTCCGAAGACAAACAAATCGCCCAACACATCTCAGAGCTGGTACCAGATGGTGCGACAATTCAACTGGGAATTGGCGGAATTCCCAACGCCATCGGTGAATACCTGACTCACAAAAAGGATTTGGGAGTACACACGGAGCTTTTTACGGAATCCATGCGGATTTTGTATGAACATGGAGTGATCACCGGCGCAAGAAAAACACTTTGGCCCAGAAAAATGGTTGCCACTTTTGTTTACGGTTCCGATTCGCTCTACAAATTTGTAGGTGAAAATCCTGCTGTCGAACTGCACCCTGCAGCGCTCATCAATGACCCCAACCGCATCTGCCGCAACTACAAAATGGTCTCAATCAACACAGCCGTCGAGGTCGATATCACCGGACAGGTCTGTTCGGAATCCGTTGGCCACAAGGAGCTCAGTGGAGTTGGCGGCGCAACTGACACCCACCTGGGTGCGCAGCGCTCAGAAGGAGGCCGTGGAATCATCGCTTTGCGCTCACTTACCGCCGATGGAAAAACCTCGAAAATCGCCTTCGAACTCAAACCAGGTGCAAAGGTTTCTATCAGACGCACCGACATTGACACGGTGGTGACAGACTTTGGCATCGCCGAGTTGATGGGATTGTCTGTTGCCGAACGTGCCAGGGCGCTCATCCGAATTGCCCATCCCAGCATGCGGGATGAGCTCATGTTCAATGCTCAGCGCGCCGGTTATATTTGAAAAAACGTGCTTGACCAGGCGGATAACCGTCCGTAAATTGCGCCAATCCAAGGAGGATTGCATGAACGGACGACTTGCGACTGGATTTGCTGCGACCTGCATGATTCTTTTGGCCTGTGGCAAGGCCCCGCAAACTGAAACGCGACTTCTTTCAAGAATTCAAACCAACGACTTCATTGTTGAAACCTTCCAGGTCTCGACAGATGACCAGGCTCCGTCCGCAGATGAGTTGAAAGAAATCAATGCAACAATCGCCGCTCAGCAGGAAGCCGCAAACGAGGCAACAAAGGTTGTACCCGGACTTCCCGACAGACGCGGCGTGCTTGAGGATGCAACTGGTGACCGCATCGATACCGTGACCAGAATCATCAACGCCTTTGCTGATATCATGAAGAAAGTGGTTGCCCCCGACACACCACTCATGAAAGGCAATGTCATTGCCGAAGCTCGACCCGAGGGCCTTCAACCCATCGACCTGCAGAACAGCAAATACGCCGGGAAAACTTTCAAAAAACGATTCAAGAGTTTGATGGGCTTCACACTCGTTGAAACCGAGTACAAAATCACCTATGCCTATGCAGCCGACAACAATGGCAAAGGACAATACATTCCTTACGTTCTTTTCACTCCGATGAAAATTGTTCTCGACCCTCTTTGGCATTTGGAAGCCGACTCCCTCTCGCTCGCTCCCAGAAATTCCGGTACACTCGGGAATCCCATCGCCGCACTCGAATTCAATCTTGCTTTCAAGGCGAAAGGTCTGACCGGCACACTGATGGCTGCAGACACGTTTTCCTTGAATGCCCAGACAGGTGAGCTCGTGTTCGACGGGAGGGATTTTCAGCCGTAGTTCTGTTTCAATTCTCAGCAAGGAGCGCAGAGAATGAATTTTCCCACGGATGGTCTTCGCTCCGCGCACAGCTTGAGCGCGGGCATCGTTCCTCGTACCACCTCGTCTGATGTTGTTGAGATGAGCTGGTTCGCCCCAATTTGTTCGGATGATTTCGAATATCTTGGCGTTCCGGAATCCAGACTCAAAAGTTCATGGTCACACGTTTCAAAAATAGCGCTGGAAGCAGAAAAACAAGGGTTCGACAACATGTTGTGCCCCAGCAGCTATCAGGTGGGGCAAGACACGCTCACCTTTGCTTCAGCATTGGCTCCGCAACTCAAGAAAATGAGTCTGCTGGCAGCCATCCGCTGCGGTGAAGTTCATCCAGCCATGCTTGCGCGAACTCTTGCCACGCTGGATCACCTCCTCGAGGGTCGACTGACGGTCAACATTATCTCCTCGGACCTTCCGGGTGAGACTTTGGATTCAAAAGCACGCTATGCGCGGTCCCGTGAAGTTTGCCAGATTCTGCGCCAGTGCTGGACGCAAGAAGAAATCAACTTTGAAGGCGAGTTTTATAAACTGAGATTGCCCACCGCGCCCGTCAAGCCTTA
>JBDLRR010000207.1:0-2744 GCA_039799985.1 Pseudomonadota bacterium
TGGTCACGTGGGTGACTCGCGAACTTATTTGATTCGCGCGTTCAAAACTGCCGACCAAAAGCCGCGCTTCGGAATTTGGCCTTTGACCATCGATCACAACCTGGGAACATTCATTGACCGCGGGATTGTCACGGTCAATTCACAGTCTTCCGATCCACAGATGACACTGCGCGAACGATCCAAATTGACCCGTGGCATGGGTGTCATGCCCGATCCAAAACCCGATATCTACACCCGCCGACTTGAAGTTGGTGACGTTTTTCTCACCTGCTCAGACGGCCTGCACGGCTTTGTTTCAGACAAGGATGTATTAAAATCGATTGTGACGGGCAATCTTGTGGAAGCACCCCAACGTCTCGTGGAACTTGCCAAAGCAGCAGGTGCACCCGACAACGTGACGGTCGTCTTGTCGATTGTCAGTGATCTGGTGGAGCCATTCCGTGATTTCAATGAGCCTGTTTATCAGTCAAGGCCGTATTTGCTGAGGCTTCCCAACGGCGAAATCCAAGGTCCATTCACTTGCTCGAAAATTGTCGATATGTGGATCAAACGTGATGTTCCAGGAGAAACAGAACTTGCCGCCGCCCTTGGTCCGTGGATCATGCTGCGCAACAAAGACCAGCTCACAAAGCTCTACACAGAATTCAACAACGATGTTTACAACAACTATATCTATTATGAAGCGAGCTATAACAGCGAGTATGACGCTCCCCCAACAAACGTCTCTGCTCCTGTTGAGCAATCAAAGCATGAATCCAAAAGCCGAAAACCGAGAGTACTTTTGGCTGCACTCACAGGAGTGCTGATTGTGGCTTGTTGCTGGTATTTCATAGCCCGCGAAATTGAATTGGTACTTTTGCCAGCCTACTGACGTAATGCATCAACGACTATTCAACATCTCCTCATTCAACCGATATGGCTGAGGGAATGGGAGAGTTTTGCTTTGAAAAGTAAAACGAACGCAATAATTGCACTCGCTTTGGTGGGAGTTTTTTTCAAACTCTCATCCGCTTTTGCCGTGCAAAATTTGCCTCACCGTAAAGGCCAGTCGAACCGACCTGTCTCGGGAGCGGCTCTGGACAGACTCACGCTTTCTCTGGTCGAGCGACTTCCAACGGAATTTGAGCGCGAATTTGTGCGTTTGCGTGGTAACCACGGAGCGTTCGATCTGGCCAATCATCTTGTCCGCTCGAAAGAATTTTTTGAACGCATGAGTCTCTACTGGTCATCGCAACTGAATCAGACCCCGGCCTGGCTCTGGGAAAAACAAAACAACTCGACCTGGGGAAGATATTTCAAGCTATCTCCATCGACCACGATACAACCTCTCTATTTTGTGGCTCCACAGGAAGGGCGACCATCTGAAACCGTCTGCTCAGGAGTCTGGACGGTGATGGAGAATGAGAGGCCCCGCCGGTGCGGCTGCGACGACACAGTCGATGTGCTTCCGCATTGGGACTCTTCCGCCTCGATGAGGGTTTGTCCTGACGTCCGTCAAGAGAGCATCTGCGGTTCAAACCTGGAAAAGTGCCTCCCGTTCGACGCACGACTCCAATCCACGATGCAAGGATTGTTGATCGACAATGAATCTGCCGGCGGAAGAGCCATCACTCGACTCTTGGCAGACCTTTCTTTAACCCACGGAAGAGGTATTGCGCTTGCAATAGCAACAGATGAAAAATGGAGCCAACTCACGGCACTGCGAAGAACCGCTATTTCTCGCAGCAGCATCGATCTTCTGCAAAAGTGGAGTGATGCAAATCCGGACGGCCCAGCGACCTGGTTGTCTTCAACCCTCAAAATCAAGGATGCCAAACAAACCGCAAAATCATTGCTGCTGCCGTCACTTACACCCACACGTGGACGCGTCGGCCCCCGCAGTCTTTCCGAGACACCTGCTGAAGAACTTGTGATTCTTCAGAACCTTGACAATGACACCCTGACAAAACCACTCAGGGGCACCAAACTGGCAACGAATATTTGGAGCTGGAATTCGGCACTTTTGATGACCTGCAAAATACCGCATCTGGCTCCTCAACCATTCACGCTCCCTTTGCCGCATCCACAACAAGCCAGGGACGGCTCATATTTTTGCTCGAGTTGCCATTTGTCGCTCGACAGAATCACCGACACACTGCGTGACAAAAAAATCACATCCCCAAGTGAAGCGAACACAATCGCAAATGCACTCTCCGACTCCACGAACAGAAACTGCGCTGTTGATCACGCCATGCAATTCCTGTTCGGCTACCGACCAACGGGAGACGAGCTGATTCAGCTTCGCCGAAGAGGCATAACTTCATTTCAACAAAACGGAGAGAGCCTTGCGTCGGTCATCCGTGACATTGCATTGGAAGCAGCAAAACAGAAGGTGGAACAATGAGCCCTCCTTTCTGGCTTGGAACCGACAAAATTTCCAGAACCATTACAGCGGCGCTTGCGGGTGTAGGACTCATTGCCATTGCCGTTGTTGCAATTGGAATCAAAGCATCTGCAGAAAGCAAATCTCAAAAGAACGCAGCAAATAAAAACACCATTTCAAAAGTTCAAAAACACACAAAAGATCAACCAACGGCGGAACACAAAAAGAAATATCCTGGAAACGCCGTCATCAGTGAATGGCAGGCATTTGTTGTTTATCATCCATCATCCAGCATTACCGAAGACTCGCTCTTTCTCAATTTCAAATACAGACCCGGCTCGGCCGGCCAGGCAGAAGCAGAGAATTTGAACAACGAAAACCC
>JBDLRR010000208.1:0-6312 GCA_039799985.1 Pseudomonadota bacterium
GTGTGGTCTTGTATTACGCGACGGGATTGTTGGGAATCACATTCTGTTTTCATCGGCGGTTGACCCACCATGGATTCACCGTACCACGTTGGCTCGAAAACTTTACAGCCCTCTGCGGCACCTTGGCTTGCCAAGGCGGACCTATCAATTGGGTGGCGACACACCGTGTTCACCATGCGTATTCCGACACACCCCGCGATCCGCACGATATCAATCGTGGTTTCTGGTATTCGCATTTCGGTTGGTTGGTGAATCTGCGCAGCGACCTTGCCAGTTTTGAAGAGTACAAGAACTACGCACCTGATTTGGCAAAGCGTCCATTCATGTTGTTTCTTGAAAACAACATGATTCCGTTGCAATTCGTTCTTGGCTTCTCGCTGTTTGCCCTTGGCGGAACTCTTTTCGGTGATTCAGCGCTGCCGTTCGACTTTTTTACAGCCGCGAGCATGACGGTTTATGGAATCTTTGTGCGGATGGTGATTGTTTATCACGTGACTTGGTTTGTGAATTCGGCAGCCCACACCTGGGGTGACAACGTCAACAAGATCTCGGACCACTCCAAAAACAATTGGTGGGTTGCTCTTCTGGCTTTCGGCGAGGGTTGGCACAACAATCATCATGCGCATGCTCGTTACGCCCGCCACGGTTGGCATTGGTGGCAGTTTGACCAAACTTGGATTTTCATCCGCCTTTTGGAAACAGTTGGCGTTTTGAAAAATGTTGTCAGGCCCAATATGGCCGAGCATGCCACTTCGACAGGCGGAGCCACGGTTGAAGGCGCTGCATTTAAAAACTGATTTTGAAATAGCCGTTAAGGCATTTGGAGGCGTTGGCAATGAGACTTGAGGTTTCTCTGCCAACGCTTTTTCTTGTTTGTGCTTTTGCTTTTGCGGGTCTGGTTCAAGCCCAAGATAAACCGGCTGAAAAATTTCGAGTGGAAATCACAGGCGGATATGGCAGCGGAGAATTTGCACCCGGCGAGAAGGTTCATATTTGGTCTGCGACAAATTCCGAGAGTGTCAGCGGACCCTGGTCTGGAGATGTTGAACTGCTCACGGACCGCCAGGAGTGGGCAACGAGCTTCCTCATGCCTGGTCGGCATGTGAAATTTCAGGTCACGCAAAAAGCCGTGCCTGTGAAATTCAGTTTTGAAAAATTCAAGGGTTCCAATTCGTCATTGAAAGAGGTTTACTACCACTTTCCATCAAAAATGCGTGGAATGGTGTTCATAGTCCATGGAACCGGCGGCGGAGCTGATTTTATTGAAAAGACCGAGACGCGGGCGCTTGCCTTGACGCTGATAGACAGTGGCTTTGGCGTCGTTTCAGCGGACGCCGAAGAAGTTGCATCTGGTGACAGGAATAACGATGCCAAGACCCGTTGGAGCCTCAAGCTGACCGAATCAAATGTCGATCTGAAAAATCTGCAAGCGCTGCTGATTGATTTTGAAAAGCGTGCACTGATCAGGCAAGACACACCGAAGTTTGCCCTTGGCATGTCGAATGGGGGCGCTTTCAGTGTCTTTCTTGGAGGAATCGCCGCATCTGTCGTTGCGAAAGATTTTGATCGCCTGAAATTCAATGCTGTTGTGAGTTATTGCGCAGACGCAAATTCAAAGTCACTCAGAAAGACCCAAACTCCAACCGCTTGGTATATGTGTGGCCATGAAAATCATCCTGAGGTGTCGAACAAGGAAGCCCACGAAAACCATATGCGCTTGAAACGTCGTGGTGTTTACAGCGAATACGCCGAGAATCCGGCAACACCCCTTTATGATGAGCGCTTTTCAAGATTGACGGATGTTTCTCTTCAAGTTTCAAAATTGATAGTCTCTGAAATCAGGGCAGCAGGGCTTGTCGACAAGAACGGATTCTTCAACCGCAACAGCAGCGAAGTCGCAAATTTCATTTCGGCCAATGCTGAAAAATTTCCGACAACAGTGAGGCTAGCGAAATCAACTCAAAGACAATTGTTCCAACAGATCCGAGTGATGTCGGCAGAACATGCGCTTTATTCCGATTTCGCACGACGCAACGTCGATTTTTTTGAAAAGTTTTTGCCTTTGCAGGGCGAGGTCAAAGCTGGTCAGTCAGCTCGTTGAGTTCGTCCGAGTTGTTCTGTTGCTGATGTTCCTGCAGGTCTGGCGAAGGATATTTTACGGTGAATTCAAGAAAGAGACCCTTGGGCAGGGGTTGATTGTAGATGGTTGTATAATTCTCGGTGACAACAGCATCTCTTTTCAAGAAAACGCCGCTGGAAATTCGCCAGCCAAGCTTGTTGGCATTTCCGTCGATCTTGCCTCCAAGTGCAATTCCCTTGCGCCTCAGACTCAGCCGTTTTCCGGCGTCCGCAAAGCGTCCTTCGTTCTTGTATCCGCTTTTGGGTTCTGCTTTGGCACCCAGAAACAACTCATATTTCAAATTGGAATCAGCGGACGACCATTTGGTTGACAAAAGCAAAGGAAACAACAAATCAAAAGTTAAATCTTCGTTTGTCTTCCATTTGAAACCACCAATGAGGAAGAATTTTCCGTATTTCTTTTCGTCCGGGAGCCAACCGCCGAGAAAGTTGAACTTCAAGGGTGGCGTGTACTGCCACGAAACAATGGAGAGTGCCTGGGGTGCGACTTCAGGGCTTTCGGGATCCAAGCCCGAGAGTGACAATCCAAGGGTTGAGGACAGGTTGTTGTCCCATCGGCGTGAACCATACAAAGATGCCGACAATCCAAATGTTGTAAAAGTTTGACTGTTTGTGCTGTCAAGAAGGCCTTTGGCAACGCTTGGCGTCAGTGAGAAACTAATCAACTGGAATGGCAAGTCCTGCGCAAATATCAAGCCCGACAATTTTCCTTGAGCTGTCTGTTCGAGGACTCTCTTTTCTGACGACAATTTGGAAGTCTGCACCTGGTGTTGCAATTCGGTCCTAAAAATCACCGGGTACGCGAACAAACTTCCTCGATACAGAATCAAGACCAAGACAAGGTTTGTTTGGAAGAGTCTTTTGATATGACGGCTCACGGAGATTCCTTCAAGTGACGAACATGAACGGGCAGGAAAAAATAAACTTGACCAGAATCCTTTGTGTTGAGGCGGGTCAAGCAATAATCATGTGCCTTGGCGTGAGTTGTACATGTATCCCAATCCGCGGACGGTTTCGATCACAGATGCTCCGCTGGTGTTTGAAGAGTCGATGTATCGACGGAGTTTTGCAACAAAAACGTCAACAGTGCGAGTTTCTGTGCCGCTCGAGTATTGCCAGACGGTTTCAAGCAGTTCGTTGCGCGAAAGCACCCGCTCGGGATTGTTTGCGAAAGTTTGCGCCAGCAACATTTCTGTCGGGGTGATTTTGATTGTTTCCCCGCTGCTGGTGGAGACGGTATGGGTGGCAGGAGAAAATTCGCCGCCACCGAGTTTGAATGTGCTGGTGGTGATCTTTTGGCTTTCCCGCGCCCATTGGCCACGTTTGACGAGTCCGTGCGCACGCAAAAGCAATTCTTTCAATGAGAAGGGCTTTGTGATGTAGTCATCTGCGCCCAATTCAAGTGCTTTGACTTTGTCGGTGTCCAGACTGCGAGCACTCAACACAAGAATAGGCAATCGCTCTGCCAGGGGGCGTATGCGTGCAAGGATTTCGAAACCATTGAGGTGTGGCAACATGAGGTCCAGAATCACCGCATCGTATGCAGACGAGTCCTGTACCAATGCATCGAAGGCAGACAGGCCATCGCGCTTCCAATCGACCTCAAAGCCTTCGCTTTCCAAATTGAACTGAAGCGTCTCGCCTATCGCAGGTTCATCCTCGACGAGCAGTAGTTTTCCCTTCGAAGCTGACATGAAACTGAGCCCCTTTTTCTGGTCCTTCACTGGTGACGCTGAGGTTTCCACCATGGGCCTCTGCCACTGAGCGGGCTATAAAAAGCCCAAGCCCGGAGCCTTGCACACGGATGCGGGATGTTCCCTCGGCCCGATAAAACTTGTCAAAGATTTTTGAAAGAGCTTCTTTCTCGATGCCAACACCATCGTCATTGATGTCCACTGAAAAATATTTTGGTGTCAGTTGACTTGTGATTGAGATGTGTCCGTCCGGGTTGGTGTATTTGTGGGCGTTTGAAAGAAGATTGTCGAAAAGCATTTGAACCTGGATGGGGTCACCTTCCAAAAGAAATTCATGTTTTTTGGTTGTATATTTTTTTTCAAAGGAAATGTTTCGCTCGCTGCCTACGCGTTCACGAAAACTTTCGACTGCATTTTCAACCAGTGCGACCAAATCAATCAACTCTTTGGGGAAGTTGTAGCTTTTTGACTCGAGCCGCGCTGCGACGAGGATGCTGTCAACAAGGTTTTGCAGTCGGACGCTTTCGGAAAGTGTTCGTTCCAGAAATTTGCGCTGTGCTTCTTCGGGAACTTTTCTGAGAAGGAGCGTTTCGGTGGTCAAGCGAATCGAGGCAATGGGGGTTTTGAGCTCATGTGTGATGTTGCTCAAAAATGATTCGTGAAGCCGGTTCAAGCGCACTTGCTTGCGCTGCGAGATGAAGATCATCAACAAGCCCAAAAGGATCAGTGCGAGCAGAATTCCCCCTTGAAGAAGGATGATCCACTGTCCTGCCTGCAATTCTGGAGGCACTGGAAGCTTCGCAAGAATCGACGAGATCGCTTTTTCCCGGTCGAAATACCACCAGATCCAGGTGAAGACCAACAACGCCCAACAGATTTGTGCAGTGACAAAAGCTGTGATGGGATGAAGGATCCAATCGAATCTTTTTGCGAGCGCTTTCATTTCTTGCGCTCCGTTCGTGGCTGCGCGTCTTGTTGCGCAGAAGGAATCAGGCTGTTCATGAATTGCAGGAGCGCTGATTTGCAGGGTGTGTCTTCAAGACGTGCGAAGCAGGATGTGTGACCCCGGCCGACGTCCGAATACAGGCTGACGTTGCTTTTTTGTTTGGCTGCCAGTTCGGCAAATTTAACGCCTTCTCGGTAGGGAACCACAATATCGCCTGTGCCATGGATGAAAAAAATTGGCAGGGGATTCTTTAATTTGTGTTTTGTGGGACTGAATTCATCAGTGACCAGAAAAGAAAGGGGCCATTGCAAGGGCCAGGTGAGAAAGAACGAGTCCAGTTTTTTGCGCGCCAGACGACGGTATGTGGAGAAGCTGGATTCGCTGATCTAACCTCGGACTGGGATTTCCGGTTCAACGGTTGCCAGAGATGCAAAGGCGACAGCCCCGCCCAGGCTTTGGCCAATGACAAACAATGGCGCAGACTGCGGCTGGGCAACCACCCATTTGAGAACGGTATGGCCATCGGCAATGGTGTTTTCCCGGGAGGCGATGCCGTCACTGCTGCCGTATCCGCGATAGTCGAAAGTCACCACGTCAAAGCCGGCATCAATCAACCACGCCACGAACCAAACGTGCGCCGACATGTTTTGTGCATTGCCGTGGAATTGGACCACGGTTCCCTTGCGCGGAACACGGGAGTGGAATTTCCAGACATGCAGTTCTTCTTTTGTGCCAGGAACCGCAAGGCGAAACTCTTCGAATGACGGTGTGATTTGTTGTGGCAATGACCAGGTCAGCTTGTCGGGTTGGTAGAACACGGAATTGCAACCCGACAAAAGAACAACAAAACACAGCCCAAGAAGCACAATGGGCTCTCGTTTTCCAATCAGGGAAAGTTTTGAACGAGTAAAATTGTTCATCCCCGAAGGGTATTTTGTTCATTCTGTGAATGCAAGCCGGAGCTGCTCAGCGCGAGCGCAATGCGTATGCAAACGGGGTAAAGTTATAGCCGGATGTGTTGGAGAAGATATTTCGCTCGTGAGTGAAGTCCTGGTTGTCGATCACCATTGCGAGGCCGATGGATTGGTTGGCCCACGAATGAAAGACGTAGGTGTGGGCCGGGTATCCGGGGTAAGAGGGGTTATCGGTCGTGAACACGATATCTCCGGGGCGCAATAATTTTGCGTTTGATATTCGCACCCAGCCAAGGTCTTTTTCCAAATGATTCGAAAATGGCTTTGTCACGAGGGAAGCTGATTCTGTGGAACTCTGGATTGGCACCCTGACACCGATACGGCGCAAAGCCGAAGAGAGAAAAGCGACGCAGCCGTTGTATCTGCCCTCCGGGTAAAATTGCAGGACGTCTTTGTAAACCTGGTCATAATTCGACTTGACGCCATACCATGACAGCAATTGACGATTGATGCCTCCAACGGCTTCCTGGTCGATCTCTGTGTCTGTTGAGGGCCTCAGGTCATCGCCTGCGGCAGCGGGACCGCGCGCTCCACGATTTCCATTTTCGGGATTCAAGGC
>JBDLRR010000209.1:0-4319 GCA_039799985.1 Pseudomonadota bacterium
GTATGATTGGATTTGGTGGCAGGATGATGCCATGGTCATCAAAGTGCCGACTCAAAAATGCGACCGAGATGGTTTATTATCGTACTGGAAACGTGTTTACGCCAATCCCTTCAAACCTTGGTTGTGCCCTGTGTTGGCCCTCGCTGTCCATGTTTTTTCAATTACACCCGCTGATCCCTTTTCAATTCGTGTTTTTGCTACTTCAGCCACCACTTTTCGCGAACAATTTATAAGATTTATGAAATGGGCGTTTCCTGAAGAAAGCCTTGAAGGAATTCCTATTTCTCGCTTTACATCACACTCTCCCAAACGAAGTGGAATTTGCTTTGCCAACGGCATCGAAGTGATCAAGTGGGACTCAACTGAGTTGCGCGCAGATCACAAGTTGGGTCTGATTTCTAGTTATCAGACTTGCCCCTCCCCCCAGCAAGATGGCACCATGGGAAGACTGCTCGCAGGTTTGGAGTTTGCGTCTCCAGAATTCAATATCGCTCCACCGCATTTTTCTGATGATGACACTGCCAAAATTCCGTTCAAAGACATTGTGGCTCATTATGATTCTTATAGCCCAACTTTCAAAACCGTTATTCCATTTTTATTGGCGAGCATTGTCTTCCACTTAGATTCAGGACAACTTCGCTCCATGCTCCCCAAAAAGCATCCACTGTGGTCAAGCACTTTGGTTTTGCGAAAGTGGAAGTTGCTCAATGATTTGTCGACGCAGGTTCTAGGCGGAAAATTAGGAGCAAAATCCATTCTTGTTTTGTCAGGCAACTCAGTGGCCGGTGACACCCGAACAGATGTCACTGAAATCCGAAGAGATGTTGCTGTAATCAAATCGACTGTGACGACCTTGGTGTCAAAGGTCGGTGGTGTTGTGGATCATCCTGGTTCTGTGGAAATTGGAGGGGGCAGGTTTCAAGAGCAGCTCACGGACATTCAAGAGCAGTTGCGCTACGTAAGACAGAAGCTAGACCATGAAAGTGACGTGGTTGCAGCTGCTGGCGCGCAGGTTGTGATGCCTCGTCGATGTATTCCTGTATTTTACCTTTCAAACTCTTTCACGTTGAGCTCATGCACACCATTTAATTTGTTGACTCGATGGGTGACACCGGAGCCACCGGCACCAGCATGGCGGCACATACGTAACGAAATGTTGCCTCGCTCTGAAGGGCGCAGGGCGCAAGAGAATTTGTTAAGCGTTTACACCAACTTTATGCAAGCGTTTCTGGGGAACAATCCCAACTTTTCAGACGTGGAAGCAAATATCGAAGGTTTCTTTCAGGTAGCTTGGGCAAGGATGGCACGAGTGTACGGTTGGGGTTCAGAGAAGTCGCCCACATGTTCAACAAAAACTGTGTACAATTGGCTGCTGCAGCATCGTGAGAACTTTCAGCAGCTCAAGGATTGCAAGGTGGTTACATCTATGTCGTTCGCAGCAGAGGCGGCGTCCAGTGCACGGCAGCAGCGAGAAACGGCTCGGTCAAGAGAACAGTTGTCACAGTTGCTTGAGTGTGTCCCGTCTCCTCAAAGCATGGCAGTCGTAGAAAGGCTCGTGCAGCCTGCTGCCTGTGTCCCGCGGAACGCGTTGTTGTACCCTTCGGAAGCCCCCCGTCCCCCTGCACCGAGAACCCCTAACCCGGCTAATGATGGCGTATTCCACAGCTACCTTGCCCTAAACGCCCCCAAACCAGGGGCAAGACCTTGCTGGTCGTGTCCTTTTTGTCTCACTTCTCGTCATTTTCCTGTCCTGGCTAACCTTTACAGGCACGTTCGAACCGCCCATGAAGACGCAAGTGAAGAACAAAGGCAACTGGTCATGTCACAAAGTGACATTGCGTGCCTGGTCTGGTGCACCACTCGCGATTTGGGCACGTCTCAATGTAAATGGGAGCCCATTTTGCATTGAGTTAATAAAATCTGTTCGTGCTGCCCTTACGCTCGAGCCTGCGCCATGCAAGTGCACTGCCAGCGCATGTGCTGACTGAAACTTTTTTTTAAAACGCAAAAATAAGCGACCCCACCCCTGCATCTACAATCCTGAGATCATGGGCTTTCCAACGAGCCGTCGGGAGCACTGGTAGGTGCTTTTTTAGGCCCGCAGCGCAAGCCGCGCGAGCCCGCCTCCCACCCATCCCATGCCCATGAGCGCCCACCGCCTGTCACCTCGGCAGCCACAAATATTTTTGGAGTATGTAGTCGGAATCGTTGTTTCCATCAAACGTATTTGTATCATTTATTCAAGATTCACAGTCGCATCTCACACTCCAATGTGTATGACGTTTCTCATAACCCTATACAAATAATAGCAAAAATTGTATAAGAAACAAAACGCCACTTTTTGGCCATCTGCAGCACCCTGGGTAGTCAAGATCTGTAATGTCAAAACAGTGGAAACATCGTGAAACACCTGTTTTAATCTGCAGCATCTGTTGCAATACTGTTCCTAGGGCAATAAACCATTTTGAATCAAATTCAGAAGCCCCCTCATGTTTCCACGCTAGTGTAAACCAAGATTCGGTACTATCAAGGTAAAACACACTCATCGAAACAGCCTCCCTCCACCACTGGTACTGGTACTGAGTTTTGGTAATAGCGTCACTGTTCTGTGAACGTCATTTAGGGGTCGAAAAATTGTCAAAAAATGAACCATATTTCAGTGGTTCCTGTCTATCACTGTGTACTGCAGCTTTATCAGAGTGCTATCACATCCACACATCTCCAGCTGGATCTGGCAGTCCGCATCGCGACACAATGGGCAGGTGCGTGGATTGTTTCTTGTTCATTTGAAATGTTCAAACGAACAGGAATAATGGAAAATATTTGGCCAAGAATGCCCGTTAAAAGAACAAAGCGAATAACGGATACAGCTTTTGCTGCCGCAACTACGACTCTCGTTGAAGATTCAAGCGACAGTGACAGTGACGAGGAATTCCATTCCGAGGCGCCTAGAGAGGCAGTTCAACAGGCTGGTCCACGCTTTGATATTTCAGCCGTTATGCAAAGTGCGCAAGTAGGACGCATCAAGGCCAGAACTCGATCAGGTTATGAGGGCCAATTGCGGCAGATGGCTCGTTGGGCGCAAGGTATCGATGAGTTCAAGCATTGTGTTTCAGCAGATGGCAAGATGGTGACACCTTTGGAAGAAGCTTGTATGGTAGCATATACAGAGCATTTGAAGATCCGCCAGGTGAACTGGCCTCATCACCCTGTGCCAGGAACAACGAAACACTTAGCAGTCAAGACCATTTGTAGTTGGTTTTCTGCAGCCAAAGACACGTTTGCTTTCCATGGAAAATGCTTCCCCGATGATGTCGACGCTTATTTTGGCAATTTTATTCGAGGGTATTCTTTGTTTATTGCGAGCCAGAAGGACAAAGGCCTGCATCCAGACAAAACCAACAGCACTGGTTTCAGTCGCAGCGTTTATGAGCGGATTTGTCGAAAGAGCTGTGCGTATATGCAAGATGGCAAAGGCTCATGCGCCAGCGCTTGGCGGCAAGTGTGGTTGTTCTGGTTGTTTTTATACAATCTTTTGGGTCGTGTTACACAAGTGAGCAAAATTTTGTATGATTGGATTTGGTGGCAGGATGATGCCATGGTCATCAAAGTACCGACCCAAAAAGGCGACCAAGATGGTTTACTATCATACTGGAAAAGAGTTTATGCGAATCCCTTGAATCCTTCGTTGTGCCCTGTGTTAGCTCTCGCTGTCCATGTTTTTTCAATTACACCCGCTGATCCTTTTTCCAATCGTGTTTTTGCTACTTCAGCCAACACTTTTCGCGAACAATTCATAAGATTCATGACTTGGGCTTTCCCTGAAAAAATGCTTGAGGGAATTCACATTTCTCGCTTCACGTCGCACTCTCCCAAACGAAGTGGAATGTGTTTTGTCAACGGAGTCGAAGTGATCAAGTGGGACTCCACCGAGTTGCGTGCGGATCACAAGTTGGGTCTGATTTCTAGCTATCAAACTTGCCCCGCTCCTCAGCAAGATGGCACCATGGGAAGACTGCTCGCTGGATTGGACTTTGCGTCCCCGGAATTCAATATTGCGCCCCCGCATTTTCTTGAGGAAGACGCAGCAAAAATTCCGTTCGAAGACATCGTCGCTCATTATGATTCTTATAGCGCAACCTTCAAAACTGTTCTTCCATTTTTACTAGCGAGCATTGTGTTCCACTTCAATTCAGGGCAACTGCGCTCCATCCTCCCCAAGAAGCATCCACTCTGGTCAAGTACCTTGGTTTTGCGCAAGTCGAAGTTGCTCAATGATTTGTCGACAAAGGTTCTAGGGGGAAAAGTCGGAGCGAAAT